>CAVKUX010000010.1:0-27885 GCA_963659595.1 Anaeroplasmataceae bacterium
TTTGAGGGAACCCACGGCGTCCGCTCCGCGTGGGGCAACACTCGGTGCTCGCATAGATAGGGACATTTCTCTACTTGTGCCACTGCGCTTTGTGCGCCAGCTTCGCACCCAAACGGCGCAGTCGCTTGTACTTTTCGTCAAGCTCGACGCTCGCTACGGTCGCCGCCGTTGCGGCTCCGATTCCGTCTTCGAAGTCACACATTCCGTTTATAAGTACGCCTTGAATAAGTTTTCGTTTAACCGCTTGCGTGCGAAGCACGCCCTCACCAAGCAAGCACTCGCGCGGAATTGTGGCTGGGCTTCTTGTCCGTCTTATTTGGGAGAGCATAGAGGGCTTGCGCGGTTAGTAGAGTGACAAACAAGCGTGGCTCTTGGCAATAGACAAATCTGTCTGTTGCCATTGCCACAGCGACCGTTTGTCACTCGTTGACGCAGTTATTCGCTCAATAGCGTGTTTTATTGTAAAATGCGATATTGAGATGAAGAACAAGGAAGATGCGATTTTTGAACAACGAGCGTACTTAGGCGTACGTGACTTGTGAAAAAATCGCGTCCGACACGGGTATTCAATCAATAGCGCGTTTTATTATAAAATTCGTTATTTGAGCGTCAGACAAGGAAGCGCACTCCTCGAACGGCAATCCTAACGTACTGAGCCGTACGTGAATTGACGGGCGAGGTGCGCTGACGCAGTATCACGCCAAATAACGAATTTTAGCAGCAACGGATGAGGTCACCGCCCATACACTCACAACAACAATCCGCACACCAAAGCGCTTGACAGGCGGCGCAAATGCCGTCGGCAACGTCGGAATCGCGCTGGGAATAGGTGCGGTTGGAAGTTTGGTCGGATTTGCCGTAAACGCCTTGCGAGCCTTGCTTGTCGTAGGGACGAGAACCGTCGATTTTCTTTTTGAGGTTGTTCAAGGCACGAGTGTACTTGTCGTTGGACGGATCCATTTCGAGTGCCATTTCGAGTTGCTTTTTGCTGTCGTTGAGCCAGTTTTTCTCATAAAAGACAATGGACTGATAGTAGTGCCACTCCGCACCGCGATAGGATATTTCGTCAAGAGCGCGCTGTGCGCCTTCGATGTCCTTGTTGCGGATTGCGTTGCGCACGGTCTCGAAGGACGAATCGCCCTCGCCCGAAACGGTTGCGGACTCGTGAGAAAGTTCCATCGCCTGTTGATATGCGTCGTCGAGTTGCGTGAGCATACGCGCCGCTTGCGCGCCCTCGTCGCCCTCGTCGAAAACACGCTCCTGATAATAGGCGCGCTTTTGTTTGTATGCTTCGAGAATTTCGCTTTGAGATGCGTCCTTGCTTACGCCAAGAATCACAAACGGGTCATTCGGCATTTATCTTCTCCTTTGAGCAGTCGCTCCAATTGCATCTTTATTCCGAGATATATTGTGTTGCTCAACACGCCCTCGTACATTTTTATGTCCATGGCGTTGTATGAGCCTACCATCTTATTGTAGGTCGAATTGAGCAAAAACGAGAGTTCATCTGCGTTTTTGGCAAGATAATCTTGCTTTTGTGTACATTTGCCGTAATTCAGCACAAGCGGATTATACTCTGAGGACTTGCTGTCCTTTTCAACGTCGTCCACGGCGTCGAGCAAATATATGAGCCTGCCGAGATTGTAGCAAAACGTGTCGATATTGTCGTCGGTCTTTATCAAAAGCCTCGTCATATCGCGCATAAGCGTTGCAAAAGTGTCGGCAACTTTGTCAATGCTGTCGCAGTTTTCCTTTTCGAGTTTCCTCAAATCCGAAAAACTTTTTTGCATAATATCGTCTATATTTCCGAGCCTTTTCGCCGCCTTTTTCTTGCGAGGCGCGAGCATATTTTTGACAATCGCGCGCGATTTTTTGCCGTCGTATACGTCGTCTTCGAGGTTGTAGTATACGAGCATAACGGCTATGTCGGCAATCTTTTTTGAAAGTTCGTCCGTCTTGACGACAACCTTTTTCTTGCCGTTGTAGGCGCACAACCTGCGCTCGAATGTCACGGGCGTGTTTGTGAGCGAATGCAAAAGTACGTTGTAAAAAGTCACGTCGTAGTTTGTGCAAAGCCTCGTAAATTCCGCACCCGTTTCGCCGAGCGTTTTGCAAAGTCCGCAATAAAAGGATTGAAACACGTTGAAATCCTTGATATACATATTGAGTTTATCGGGAATAACGTATCCGAACATTTTGTTGCCTCTTTGTGTAATACTATACTCTTTGTCTTAAACAATCCTTAAAACTCGCACGGAGTTTCATTGGCAGATCGTCAAAAAATATGCGGTTTTCCTACGCTTTTACGCTTGCTTTCCGCCGAATTTTTGCGTGTTTTTTCCGCATTTTTTGCAGTGATTTTTGCGCTTTGAATCGTATTCGGCAATTTCAGGCGGTGATTTCGTCCGCCACTTCGAGCACGGTTTTCTTGACTTCCGTTCTGTCGATGACTTTTGTGTGAATCTCTCTTGCGCCTTCGAGTTCGAGTATGCTATCGGGGCATTCGAGCGCAGTGAGATTGTAAAGTTTGACAATCGCCTTGTACGAATCCTTCTCTCTCGAACCGAGTGCGCCGAGCACGTCGGTCGGGAACTTGTACGGATTTGCGGTGGACAAAACGACGGTCGGGGTTTCGTCGTCGGTTTCGCAAGAATAGTCGTTAAATACGCTTGCCGCAACCGCCGTGTGGGTGTCCATAATGTAGTCGTCGAGGTCGAAGAATGTGGAAATGGCGTTTTTCGTGTCTTCCTCGTCCGCCCAACCTGCGACGAAATTGTCGAGATTCACCTCGTCGAAGTTTATCTCGAATCTGCCCGTCTTTTTGAGGCTGTCGTAAAGTTCACATACCTTTTCGTCGTCGCGGTCGCAAATCTCGTATATAAGTCTTTCGAGATTGCTCGACACCAAAATGTCCATTGACGGCGACATCGTCTTGTAGAACACGCGATTTACGTCATACACGCCGTCATTGAAAAAGTCGGTGAGCGCGTTGTTTGCGTTGGACGCGACGATAAACTTTTCGACGGGCAAGCCCATACGATAGGCATAATATCCCGCAAGCACGTCGCCGAAATTGCCCGTCGGCACGGCAAAATTAATCTTGTCGCCGAGTTCTATTTCGCCGCTGTCCACAAGGTCGCAATATGCGGAAATATAGTAGGCAATCTGAGGGGCGAGTCTGCCCCAGTTTATGGAATTTGCAGATGACATCGCAATGCCTTTTGCTTTGAGCGCGTCTATGGTTTCCTTGTCGTTGAAAACTCTCTTCACCGCCGATTGAGCGTCGTCGAAGTTGCCTTTTATGCCGAAAACGCGAACATTGCCGCCCTGTTGCGTGACCATTTGCAAGCGTTGCATTTCGCTCACGCCGCTTGAGGGATAAAACACCGCGACGTGAGTGCCGTCTACATCCTTGAACCCCTCGAGCGCGGCTTTTCCCGTGTCGCCGCTCGTTGCCGTAAGGATGAGAGTTTGCTCGTTTATGCCGAGTTTTTTCTTGCTTGCGGTGAGAAGATAAGGCAAAATCGTAAGCGCGATATCCTTAAAGGCGCAAGTCGGTCCGTGCCAAAGTTCGAGCATATAGAGCCCGTCCTCGACCTTGACGAGAGGGCACACCGCGTCGTCGTCGAAGCGGTTGTAGGCGCGTTTGGCATATCCCAAAAGTTCCTCGAAAGAAAACTCGTCCATATACATAGACAAGATTTTCGCCGCGCGTTCGGGGTAATCGAGCGGAATGAGATTTTCGATGTCGGCAAGACTTAAAATCGGGAATGACGACGGAACGAAAAGTCCGCCGTCATCCGAAATGCCTTTTACGATTGCCTCGCTTGCCGAAATCTCGATTTTTGAGTTTCTGGTACAAGTGTATTTCATCTTTTTTTTGTGTACGCAATTCTTATGCGCGAATGAAATCAGGGAAATTTTCCTCGTTTTCGCTCACCGTAACCACAAATCTGGTGTCGGTGTTCTTTGCGATTTCTCTGAGGTCGTCAAAGAAGTCTTTCATCTCGAAGACGGTCTTGCCGAGCATTCTGTGCGCGCCGTCTATGTAGAGCGTTTCGATGTCGTGATTGCCTGCGAGCAAGCCTTTGAGGAAGCCGATGAGCGCTTCTTCGCTTACGGGTGCGTCTCCTTTTTTGAGTTGTTTGGCGTTGACCATACGAACTCTATAATTGAGAGAGTACATATATCTGTCGGTGTCGGTCACGAAAACGATGTCGCCTTTTGCGGTTGCAACGTTGTCGTTTGCCATATCGATGATGATTTTGGTTTTGCCCGTGCCTTTGGCACCAGTGATAAATTTTATCATAAGCCCTCCGCTTATATTTATATTCAACTACATTATATATAAAAACTTATCCGATTTCAAGCCGCAATTTTCAAAATCGCGCACATTTTTCCGCGCGGTAAAAATCGATGGTCGAAATCATTGATTTTTGCTCTTTGAAAGGAAGTATGCATGCCTTTGCGGATCGAGCAAAGATATCATTGTGTCGAGTTCTCTGTCGCTTATGGATGTTGTGCGCCCCAAGGCGTATTCCTTGTCCGCAAATTCCTTGATTTTTGCCACGAGTTCGTCGCCCTTTTGCACTTTTTCTTCGGTGGGCAACTCATAGTATGCGTTTATCCAGTACGCGATTCCGGCAAGTCCGCTGAATGCGTCAACGACAACTCTCGGCGCTCTGCCCAAAATCTTTTCTGTGTCGAAAATGTTGTAAATCTCTTGGTCTTTGAGCATACCGTCCGCATGGATTCCTGCCTTCGTGACGTTGAAGTTTTTGCCCACAAACGGCGTTTGAGGCGGAATGTGATAGCCCATTTCGTCCTCGAAGTAGTCGGCAATCTCGCTTATGACTTCGAGATTCATTCCGTTTGTCGTGCCTCTTAGCGACGCATACTCTACCGCCATCGCTTCAAGAGGCGTATTTCCCGTGCGCTCGCCTATGCCGAGCAACGTCGTGTTGACCGTCGAGCAACCGTACAACCACGCCGTCGCGCTGTTGGTGACCGCCTTGTAAAAGTCGTTGTGACCGTGCCATTCGAGTTGCTCGCACGGCACTTGCGCGTAGTAACGGAAGCCGTAAATTATGCCCTGCACGCTTCGAGGCATAGAAGTGCCGGGATAAGTCACGCCGTAGCCCATAGTGTCGCAAGCGCGGATTTTGATGGGGATTCCGCTTTCTCTTGACAGTCTCATAAGTTCGATTGCAAACGGAACGACGAATCCGAAATAGTCCGCTCTCGTGATGTCCTCGAAGTGACAGCGAGGCACGATTCCTCTGTCGAGAGCCATCTTGACGACGGACAAATACTTGTCCATTGCCTGACGGCGCGTCATATTCATTTTTTTGAAAATGTGATAGTCCGAGCAACTCACGAGTATGCCCGTTTCCTTGATTCCGAATTGCTTTACGAGTTCGAAATCCTTTTCGTTTGCGCGAATCCAACTCGTGACTTCCGGGAAATCGTAACCGAGTTCGAGGCACTTTTCGACCGCTTCTTTGTCCTTGTCGCTGTAAAGGAAAAACTCGCTCTGCCTTATGATTCCGTTCTTGCCGCCGAGTTTGTGGAGCATCTTGTAGAGTTCCACGATGTCCTTGACTTTGAACGGTTCCATTGCCTGTTGACCGTCGCGGAAAGTCGTGTCGGATATGTACAGTTCCTTTGGGCATTCCATCGGAACGTGGCGCATATTGAACGCGATTTTGGGGATTTTACCATAGGTAAAAATTTGTCTGTGAAGGTTTGGACGAGCAACGTCTTGCAAGGACGGTTTGTATGTGTGTTCTTCAAGAAGGTGGTTGCGCTTGTTGTATTCTACTATCATTTGCCCTCCGTCACTCGATGTTTTCGAGCATTTTATTCTGCACCGCGATTTGAAGCGCGGAAATCATTTCGTCAAGGTCGCCGAGCATAAACTTGTCTATGTTGTAAAGGGTAAGCCCTATGCGGTGATCGGTGACTCTTCCCTGCGGGAAATTGTAGGTACGGATTCTCTCGCTTCTGTCGCCCGTGCCCACTTGCGCGCGGCGATTTTCGGCGTATTCCTTTTCCGCTTGCGAGCGGTAGAAGTCGTACACTCGGGATTTTAGCACTTTGAGCGCCTTTTCCCTGTTTTTAATCTGACTTCTTTCGTCTTGGCACTCCACAACTATGCCCGTGGGAATATGCGTCATTCGGATTGCGCTTTCCGTCTTGTTGACGTGCTGTCCGCCTGCACCGCCCGAACGATATGTGTCCACTTTTATGTCGTTTTCGTTGAGGTTGACCTCAACGTTTTGCGCTTCGGGAAGCACCGCAACCGTGACGGTTGACGTATGCACCCTGCCTTGCGACTCTGTTTCGGGAACGCGTTGCACCCTATGCACGCCGCTCTCGAATTTGAGTTTGCCGTATACGCCCTTGCCCGTTATCATAAAAACGAGTTCCTTTGCGCCGCCGAGTTCGGTGTAGTTCATATTGACTTCCTCGACTTTCCAGCGGTTGTTTTCGGCGTAGTGGCGGTACATTTTCATAAGTTCGGTTCCGAAAAGAGCCGCCTCGTCGCCGCCTGCGCCCGCGCGTATTTCCATAATGACATTGTTGTCCTCGTCGGGGTCTTTTGGCAAAAGAGATATTTTGAGGTCGCTTGCGTCCTTATCGAGAGCCTCGCGCAAATCGTCGAGTTCTTGTTTAAGCAACGCTTTCATATCGGGGTCGGTTTCCGCCGCCGCCATACCCTCGCAATCCTCGAAATCCTGCTTATGCTTTTTGTATACGCCGTAAATTTCGCAAATGGGGGCGAGGTCGGAATGTTCCTTTGAAAGCGACTTGAATTTTTCTTGGTCGGATATGTTTTGCGGCATAGACAAAAGATTGCCCACTTCTTCGTAGCGAGCCTCGATTTTGTCCAATTTTTGAAGCATACCGTCGGATATTTTCATTTTCTTTTCACCACTGCGATACGGTCGAGACCTTCGAGGTCTTTGACAATTTCGACGGCATAGCCTGCGAATATCGCCTTGATATCGTCCGCCTGTCCTAAGCCGAATTCCAAAAGAAGCACGCCGTCGTCTTTGAGATGTTCGTCGAGTTTGTTTGCGATTATGCGGTAGAATTTCAAGCCGTCGCTGTCGCCGTCAAGCGCAAGTTGCGGCTCGAAGTCCTTGACTTTGGAATCGAGTTTTTGAACGTCGGATGTCGGAATGTACGGCGGATTTGACACTATGACGTCAAACGTCTTGTTTGCAACCGCACCCCACATATCGCCCTTTGAAAAGTCCACTCGAACGCCCGTGTTGAGCGAGTTTGCAAGCGCAACGTCTATCGCGCCCACGCTCACGTCGCACGCGCTCACTTTCGCATTGGTGTTCTTTGCAATGGCAACCGCAATCGCGCCGCTTCCCGTACACAAATCGAGAACGTCGCATTGCGCTTGTTTCTCCTTTATCGTCGCAATCGCCTTTTCAACGAGTTCTTCGGTTTCGGGGCGAGGGATAAGCACGTTTTTGTTGACGGCAATCTTTATGCCGTAAAACTCGCAATAGCCCAGCGCGTATTGAAGCGGCGTGCCGTCCGACATACGCTTTGCGATGGCTTCCGCGTTGTCGAACTCGGTTTTGGTGAGGGTTTTGAGAGATTGAAGTTCGCTTCTCTTTTTGCCCGTAACCTCGACGAGCAACCAGTCGATGTCCGCCTCGTCCGCGCCTTTTGCGATGTTTTGAAGTTTGGCTCTCGCAACGCCGTAAGGCACTTTTATATCGAATTGTCTTTCTTCAAGATTTGGATTTTCGTCCATCGCAAGCACGGTTTTGAACGCCGTGAGCGACACTTCGAGCATATCGTCGGTAGGCTCTTTCGTAGTAAGTTTTTGAAGCGCCATACCGGGAGCGCGAAGTATGCGCACAAAAAGGCAATCGCTCTTTGCAAGCAACTTCAAAAGTTCGTAGGATATGCCCGCAACGACCGGCAAGAACAGCAGTTTGAATCCGAGTTTTATAAGCACGTTCACAACCTTTGCGCCGCCGACGTCGCTCGCCACGACAAGTCCGCACTTCTCAATCATAAAGTTGACGAGCACGAAAACCATTATGCTCACCGCTATCACGAAAAACAGGAACGTTGTTCCGCAACGAGAGTGTTCTCTCGGCATATGCTTTGCGTTTTCGACGGTGAGGTCGAGCCCTCTTTCATAGCAGGAGATGACCTTGTGTTCCGCGCCGTGATACATAAACACTCTGCGCACGTCTTTCATAAGCGTGACGAGAAGAATGTAGGATATGAAAATCAAAAGCATAATGCCGCCCTCGATGAGACTGTACCAAAGGCTTTTGAGCGACGAGGACGCAATTGCCGCTATGTTGTCGCATATGAGCGAGGCAAGAAAGTTGGGCAAAAACACAAAAAGCCCCACCGCAAGCAGTACGCCCAAAACCACCGAGAAGCCCATAAGCACGTTCATCGGATTAATTTTGAGTTTGTCCGCCATCCATTTGTCGAGTTTGGACGGCTCCGCATAATCGCCGTACACCTCGGCAGAACGCATCATAATGCCCGTACCCTGAAAGAGTTGGGTGAAAAGATTGACCACGCCTCTGACAAACGGCAAGCGTAAAAACGCATTGCGTTGTTTTGCGTCCTTGACGTACTTGCTTTCGACGGTAATATCGCCGTCGGGGGTGCGAACGGCGGTCGCTATAGAGCGCGCGCCCTTCATCATAACGCCTTCGAGAACGGCTTGTCCGCCGATGCTTGTCCTGCGCACGATTTTGGTCTTTCTGTCGATAACGTTTTTTTGTTTCGGCTCTTTGTTTTTTGTATTTTTGTCTGTCATATCTATTTTGAAATATCACTCGCTTTTATTATTTTTACTTATCGCGAGCTTCGTTCTTCCTTTACAAGAGTAATCGTCGCGTACTCTAAATAAAACTTCCCCCTTCCTTATTAGGAATTAATGATATCGCCTATGACGATGATATCACGCTGTGATGATATCGTGCATATCGCACGATGATATCCAAACTTCGTTTGGGTTGCGGAAGATTCAAATCCTCATCCTGCGCACAAAGTGCGCTTCACCAAGCAGATAATTTGGCGAAATTGTGGCGTGAGGTTTTATTTGTGCTTGAACTGATAGCGCAAATTCTCTGCGCGGTTAGTAGCGCAATAAATAGAGCACGGCTCTCGGCGATACGCAAACTTGCGTGTTGCCATTGCTAATGCGATGATTTTTGCGCTTGTCATTCAGAGGAGCAACATCGTTGCGACGTAGGAATCAAGGCGAAGCCGCATTTCGCTACGCTTGATTCTCACGGTCACTTCGTTCCCTCAGAATGACATATGGAAGATTCAAAACTTCCGTTTTCCATCTGCGTGCATAGCACGCCCTCACCAAGCAAGCACTCGCGCGGAATTGCGGCTGGATTCTTTGTCCGTCTTATTCGGGAGAGCAAAGAGGGCTTGCGCGGTTAGTGATTGCGAGAACAAGTGCGGTGTCGAGCAATAAACTTCGTTTGTTGCTTTCACCGCAACGCCGTTTGAGCAATGAGCGTACACGGTTTCGAGGCAAGGCGTGCCTGACAAAGATAGACCCTCAATGGTGCTTTTGTACGATATTTGGATGAAGAACAAGGAAGATGTGATTTTTTGAGCAACGAGCGTACTGAGGCGTACGTGACTTGCGAAAAAAACACATCTGACAAAGTTATTCGCCAAATAGCACTTTTTGTGCGATATTGAGATGTATATCGAGGAAGGTGCGGCTTGAATCGAAACCCAGTGTACATAGGCGTACACGGTTTCGAGGCAAGGCGTGCCTGACAAAGATAGACGCTCAATAGCGCACAAAAAAAGTAATGCAGGCACACATTGACGTCGTGTGCCTGCATTTCCCTTTCCGTTAGTCGAGATTGTATCTCTTCTTGAATTTGTCGACGCGTCCACCGGTGTCAACAAGTTTCTGTTTGCCCGTGAAGTACGGATGGCACTTGGAGCAAATTTCAACACGAAGTTCGTTGACGTTTTTGGTTGTACCCGTCTGGAATGTGTTTCCGCACGCACACACGACGGTCACATCGTGGTAGTCGGGATGAATTCCTTCTTTCATTTTGTTTCTCCTAACTCGTTTTTTTACACCCACACGCGCCAGTAAGTTACGCGAATATGATATAAAGTTTCTTTATTATATAAGTTGCCCGATAAAATGTCAAGCGATTGCCGCGACTATTTCGCACAAAGCATTTTGCCGAAAATCTCGGGATTTGCAAATATTATGCCAAAGATTCGAGGAGTTCGTTTCTCACGACGTCAAGGGATTTGTCCGTCAATTTTCTCTCGCCTTTGTCGGACGCAATATTTCCTCTCAGCGCTATCTCTGCGGGATTTTTGGCAAGCACGAAATAATTGTCGGCGCAGAGCAAGCACTCGTCTATTGCGTGGGTGACGAAAACGACCGTCTTTTCCGACTGCCGTTGCAGTGCGACAAACTTTTTTATGAGCCTTGCTTTGAGCGACGTATCGAGCGCTTTGAACGGCTCGTCGAGCAAAAGCACGTCGCTCGGATAAAGAAACGCTCTTGCCATACTCGCCCTTTGCGCCTGCCCTCCGCTTATCTCGCTCGGAAGGCTTTTTAGCACGTCGGATATTTCGAGTGCGTCGGCGGTGGATTCAATCATCTCTTTGCGCTCGCGTTTGTCCTTCACGACCGCCTTTAATATCAAATCAAGGTTTTTATACACCGAAATCGAGGGTATTAACCTGTCTTTTTGAAAAATGTAACTTACGCCGCCCTCGCAACCTTCTATGCTTCCCTCGTAGGATTTGAGCGAAGCCATAGCGTTCAAAAGAGTGGTTTTCCCGACGCCGCTTCCGCCTAAAACTACGTTGATTTTGCCTTGCTCGAAAGTGACGTCGAAGTTTTGGAATATCGTTTTTTGCTCGTACGAACAAGAAAAATTCTTTATGATTATGTCTTTCATCTCGCCACTTCCCAAACCTTTTTCAAGAGTGCGACCGCGCCTTCCAGCGCAAAGCCGAACACGATTGCCACGAGCGTCCACGCAAGCAAATATTCAATCTCGAACGTGGCGTTTGCAGTCTGTATTTTTCCGCCGATACTTTTCGATACGCACGCCAAAATTTCCGCCGCCACTACCACTTTGAGAGTGAGTGACAACGTGGACTTGCTCGTGTCGAAAAGACAGGGCGCGATAGAGGGCAAGTATATGCCGAAAGCAACGTCAAAAGGCTTCACTTTGTACACCTTTGCCATTTCCAAAAGTTCCTTGTCAACGCCCACGATTGCCGAGTATATCGACGAGTAAAGAATGGGAAAGGCAATCAAAAACCCGACCGCGACCGACATTGCGTTGCTTGACATAAACGCGTAAAAAATCAAAATCACCGCGACGGTGGGAGCGGAACGCAAAAGCGAAACTATCGGCGATACAACTTTGTGAAGCGGCTTAAAAAGTCCGCCGAGTACGGCGAAAATCATTGCCGCCGCAAAAGAAATCGCAAAGCAAATCAGCGTGCGCAAAAGCGACGAGCCTACGCTTGTCCAAAATCCTTTTTCTCCGCCGAGCGCGAAAAAACGGGCAAGAACCTTAGAGGGCATCGGCAACACCAACGGATTGCTTTTGACCTTTGCGCATATTGCCCATACGGCAAGCACTATGCCGAGTGCGGCGAGCGGATAAGCGATATTTTCGATTATCCGCTTCACCGTTTTTTTGTCAACGTTTATATTTTTCACTTTCAGAACAACAGATTTTTGCTCGCTTGCCAGTCGATTGCGTTGCCTTTGGAATCCTTCGGCATTACGCTTTCGAGGAAGGTGATGATTTCGCTCTTTTGAGCGTCGTCGAGGCGAGTTGCGTTCACTTTACATCTTACGATACTCGCAGGCGGAAACGCTGCGCTTTCATAGAGATTTGCTTGCGCAAAAGCGGCAACTTCGCTCGGATTTTCGTTTATCCACGTCTTGCTTGCCGCAAGTGCCGCAAAAAGCGCGTCCGTGAACGATTTGCTTTGGGTAAGTTCTGTCTTTACGAAAAGTCCCGCTTGCGCATACGTCGTTGCGCCGCTCGCCTTTGCGTATTCCGCTTGCATATCCATTTCCGCATTGAGTTTCAAAGCCCCTTTGAACGCCGTTGCGGCAGGCTCGCCCACAACCGCAAAAGATACGCTTCCGTTTGCAAGCAACACTCTTGCCGCAGGACCGTCCGCAACGTATTGCACGCTGACTTGGTTCTCGTTAGGTGTAACGTCCTCGCTCACGAGTTCGATGTCGTTTTTGTTCATAACGTATCTAAACACGAGTCCCGGAACGCCCTCTTTTCCGATACAGGCAATCTTTTTGCCCTTTATGTCGTCAACGGTAAGCGCACCACCGTTTTCGGTTTTGCCAATCATATAAAGGCTTCCTTCGACAGCCACGCTGACGAGTTTGTACGCTGCGCCTTGTCTTATGAGGTTTGCTCCTGCGTTTACGGGCATAATCACCAAATCGCTGCTTTTTGAAGCCATTTCGGAAGCGATATTAGCAGGTTTGACGACGCTGTAATTCACCTTGTATCCGTCGATTTCCTTATTGTCGGTCACGAGGCGAAGCATTGCAAGCGCAGGCGTGCCTTCGGGTGCGCTGAAGCGCAATTCTGTTTGCTGCGTAGGCGTAGAATTGTCGTTACCATTGTCGTTGCACGCGACAAGCGAAACGCACGCCACGCACACGAGTGCCAGAACTGCGATAATCGCAATAATTTTGCTTGATTTTTTCATATACTTTACCTCTAAAAAGTTATTTTTTATTTGTCTATCTCGAAGGAAGTGATGGCGGACTTGACGCTTAGACTTTCAAATCTTCCGAGTTTGCCCGTGAGTGCGGAAATGCGCTCTTGCGTGCCTTCCACAATCAACGCGATTGCGTTTGCTTCTTCTCTGGGTACGCCCATTCTGCCGATGATAATATCTGCAAAATCGCTCAAAACTTTCTGCATTTCGACTGCAATCGTCTTGTCGCCTTTAAGCACGATTCCGACAACGCCTATTCTTTTCATAATTACCTCTTTTGCGCCGTAGCGCGGTTGTATTTGTGCAAAACGCAAGTTATAGAGGGCTTGCGCGGTTAGTGATTGCGAGAACAAGTGCGGTTTTTGTCAATCGCCCCAAAAATTTACGTTTCTATTTAGGGGATTCCCACGCTACGCTCTGAATGACGACATAGGCGATTGACTTTGCCGCAACGCCGTTTGAGCAATCGGATTAAGGCTTAGCCTTCCGCAATTATTAATTATTCATTATTAATTATTAATTCCGATTCAAGGCGTATCTGACGAAGTTATTCGCTCGCTTGTGCAATCAAAAAGCCATCGTGCAAAACACGATGGCTTAAATAAACCAACTATAATCCGTCTTGCACTCCGTATTTCGTCAAAAGCCTTGCCATCGTTTGGGGCGCACCCTACACTCCGTCGGCTTCGACGCACATCGTTTTTGATTCGATATTTTTTTATCTAATTTGATTTTATCCTATATCCCGAATTATGTCAAGCGTTTTTTAGAAAACAAACAGCAGTGCCGCGCCGAGCATTCTGCTCTTGAGCAGCACGGGCATATATTTTGTTTCCAACTCGCCGTCTAAAATATTTGTTTCGTAAATTTCCCATTCCTCTGCGATTTGCTTCATCGCTTCTCTGCTTTCGGAATTTTCTGCGAAGAAGTCGGACACAAACAACTTCAAATCCGCTTTTGCGCTGTCAACGCAAGATGTGATTTTTTCGCTTACCGCATCGATTTTCGAAACATTCCATTCATACCATTGCTTGACATACGGGATGCTGTCGTCGCTCGCGGTGCTTGGCTTTGCATACGGACAATCCTCACCGAGAATGCCCTCTGCGTTGCAAAGAGCCGCTTTGAGATACAATGCATTCAAATTCGCTTGGGTCGGGTTCATCTCGAAATCGTAGTACGCCTGTTTCATCTGTTCTACATAAGTGCTGAACAGCAACGAAACTATCATAAGCCCAATCGTATCCGTATTCATCACGTCGGGATGGGCTGGGGTGTAACTCTCGTCGCCATTCTCGTTTGCGATGTCGGAAACGTTGAGCAGCAAATCGAGCACAATGACGGGCATCGCCTTTTGATATCCTTCCTTGCCCTGCTCGCAAACTCTGTCTATAAGCGCGTTTATGCCGTTTTGGTCGAAACGTCCTTCTTCCATTATGCCGTAGATGATTCTCGCCGCCAAAACGAGTTTGTTGAACGTTTTTGTGGAATCGTCGAGGGTGTCGTCGTTTTCGAGTTTGGCGCAAGACAAAAAGTCCTCGATAAAGGCTTTGCTCGATATGACCTCACGGCTTGCCTCCGCCACTTCGCACAAAGAGGGAATGACATCGACAACCATATATGCGTATTTTGCGTAAATCATAATCTGCGCATACACCTGCGAGGAAATGTTTTTGTTGTCGAAATTCTCGATAAAGCGATTAAGCGCGGCGTTGAGTTTTTCAACCTCGCTTTGCGAAAGCGCGTTTTTGAGTTTTGTAACGTTGCCCAAAAGCGCGCCGACGAGCGTTGACAATTCGCCCTCGGATACGTTGGACAGCGCGCCGTCCTCTTCGAATATCTTTGAATAAAGTTCGTCGGTCAAGGTGTTGACTGACGTATCGTAAGCAAAGGCGATAAGTTCGCCGAAAGCGTTTTTGGCGTTGTCGAGTGCGGATTGCATTTCTTTCTTTTGCGCTTCGGTTGCGTTGAGGGATTGCTTTGCGAGATTGAGCACGACTCTGTTTTCGGACACGTTTTGAACCGCCGCCGCGCTTGCTCCGCTTTGAATCATAACGTCCTTCACGTCGTCGAGCCTGTCGACGATTTGAGATACGGCTTGTCTGCCGCCTTGAATGAGTTTGGACACAAGGTCATACGCAAGCGAGGAAACGTCGCCAGACGTAAGCCCGATTTTTTTGAGAAGCGGCACCAAAAGTTCGGCGTTTTGCGAAAATTCCTTAAGAAGTTTCTTGCCGTCATCGCTTTCGAGCGTATCTGCAAGCGTTTTGAGTTTTGCCGTCTGCAAACTCGAATCTTTAAGCACCTCGCAAACAAGGCTTGTCCAACCCTTCGTGACGACATAATCGCCTGCCGTATCGAGTTTTGCAACTTCCTCGTCCGAAAGATTCGCGCTCCACTTAGAGTTCAGCCCGACAAGGACAGTTTGCTCCGCTCTTTCGACTTGCGTGGCGCGCTCTTTTTTTGCGTCGGTCTGCCCCTTTTTGTTGCACGCAACCAAACTCGCACCGAGAATCAGCACGAGGACGAGCAACAAAATAAGGACGGATTTTGACTTTTTCATACTTATACCTTTTTGATATTATACCCTTTTTTGAAGCAAAGCGCAAGGGGTATGAGCGTATAGCCCACGCTCATCGCGCCGCCGACCGCCGCCACGACCCACGCTTCGTACATAAACTCGAAGTACAGCCCGAACAAACGCAATGCGTGAATGAGACAGGACGTGATAAGCACCGAGAACGCAAACGACAGCACGAACGCCACGAGCGCGACAAACGCGCTTTCGAAAATTTCCGAACATAGCAAAGCGTTTTTTGACATACCTGCGTTGAGCAGCGCGGTTCTCGATTTCTGCGTGGTCGCTCTGCCTATGAGCGAGGACGCGACCGTCACGGCAAATATAAATATCGTGACCACCGCCGCAAGCGTGCCGATGAGGTCGAACACCGATTGCATGCTTTCCGTTTCCCACTTGAACGCGTCGAGCGTTTTTATGACGTAATAGTTGTTGCCTGCGTACTTTTCGCGAAGCAGTCCGACGGTTTTGTTCATATCGCCGTCGACGGTTGCAAGCACTGTGTCGACTTGCTTTCCGTACAGATTTTTCACGATGTCCGCGCTTACGACGACATAGTTTCCGCTGAACAGCGTATGTTTGAGTATGCCGCCCACGACGACCTCTTTAGTTACGCCCTCTACGGTCATTTCGAGGGTATCGCCCTCGCTTACTCCGTACAGTTCTTTGAGTGCATAATCTACGAAAACGTACGGTTTATCGCTCGAAATACGCTCGTAAACTTTCGATTTTGGCGTTATAAACTCAAAATCAACTATGTCGAGAACGTCTTTCGAGCCGAGCAGATTCATAGTTTTGTCCTTGCCGTCAACTTTCAAATCCGACTTGCCCCAAACCATTTTTGTGGCGTGATCAACTCCGTCTATCTGTTCGAATTTAGTTTCGTCTACGTCCGCCTGAATATTGGTGACAAACACCATATTCGAAAACTCTTCGACGTAGGACGTAAAGATGTTCGTCGTAAGCGAGTAGGACATAAACAGCATCATTGCAATCGTCATACCCACCGTGAGCATAGTCACCGAGCGAGTGAAACGCTTGTCGCGCACGATGTTTTTCGCACCTATCCGAACGCTCGGCGAAGAAGATTTAGATGCGAGTTTGCCGCATATTTTCATTGCTTTGGAGCAAACAAGCGCAAGCGTAGCCACACTGAACGCTATGCCGAAAACCGACGTAATCGCCCTTGCGGACGGTACGCAAAACTCTATGGTTACACAAATCACGGTGAGCAAAGAAAACGTTATCAAAAGCGCAATCGAGGCTTTGGACGGCTTTCTTACGTCGAGTTGATTTTCTCTTATACTACCCTTGAACGAGCGTAAAATGGGGGCGAGCGAACTTAAAATCGAACATACAAGCCCTATGCCGCCGGCAAGGAACAAATAGCCTACCGATATGCCGAAAGTTACGCTTGAAGAAAGAGTGAGTTTCAAAAGTCCGACAAACACGCCCACGGCAAGAAGGGAGCCTACAATCGTGCCTATGCACGCTTGCAACGCGCTTTCGATGAGAAACAGTGAAATTATCTGGCGTTTGGTTGCGCCTACGACTTTGAGTTTGGATATGAGGTTGACTTTTTCACCCTCGCTCATAAGGAACAACAGCACGATTATCGCAATGCCGAGTGCCAAAACCGCGCCGCCCGCAAGCACTACGGGTGCGGTGAGACTTTGCGTTTGTTCCTCGATATACTGCGCGTCTTTCGATGCCGTGACGAGCATATCTTTGTATTCGGGCATTGCCGATATATCGTTTATCGTTTGCTCGACTTTAGATTTGTCTTGCAAAACGATGTGGATTTCATTGCACAAATTCTCGCTCGGTGGCGATAATATTAAGGATGAAAATTTCTCGGTGAGTCCGAGCATAAGATAGGGCGCGTCGTCAAGGAAGTAGCCGCTCTGTTTTGCGATTGCGCCGATATAGCAAACCACGCTCTTCGTTCCGAGCGTAAACTCGACCCTATCCCCCACCGAAAATCCGAAATGCTTTGCCGCGTCTTTTGAAACTACGATGTCGTCCGTTCTCACCCCGCTTTGCATTTTGGATATATCGCCCTCGATAACCTCGATTGTCGCAAGCGCTTCGAGTTGACCTTTTTTGAATCCACGCACTCCGACGTACTCGTCGCCGTACATAGCGTACAGTTTGAGCGACGGCACGATTTGCTCTACGCCGTCCATGCGTTGAAGCGGCTCGTCTTTCATAATTCTGTCGCTTGTGCTGTTTGTGGAAATCGTTATGTCGCCTATGCCCGACGATGCGGTTTCGGTTGCGTAAATATAGTCGTACACTGCGCCCTTAAACGACAACATACAAAAAATCATTGCGACGACCACCGCGACCGCTAAGGTCGTGGCGACAAATCGCAACGGTTTCGACGTTATGTTTTTAAGAGCAAGTTTGAACATAATTTTACTAATTTTATTTTTTCTACGCGAGTGCGGGTGCGTTTACTTTAATTAAATCTTCCCCCTTCCTCACGCAATGAATGATATCGCATAGGCAATGATATCACTTTGTGATGATATCGTGCATTTTTGCGCGATGATATCCAAACTTCGTTTGGGTTGTGGAATGTTTTAATCTTCCTCCTGCGCACAAAGTGCGCTTCACCAAGCAGATAATTTGGCGAATCTGCGGTTTGAGGCTTTATCCCTGCTTGAACGGATAGCACAAATTCTCTGCGCGGTTAGAGATTGCGAGGACAAGTGCGGTTTTTGACAATCGCCCCAAAAGTTTTCGTTTCTGTTTAGGGGATTCCCACGCTACGCTCTGAATGACGACGTGGGCGATTGACTTTGCCGCAATGCCGTTTGAGCAATGGCTCGCCGCCTTGCGGCTCGCGTTCCGTCTTTGAAAATAGTTACGCTATAAGACCATCTTCCATCCTCATTATGTGAGAAGCGTACTCGGCGTGGGAGGGCGAGTGCGTAACCATAACGAGCGCAACGCCGCGATTTTGGTTGATGTCTTTCAAAAGTTCCATAACCTGTCTGCCACGTTCTTTGTCGAGACTGCCCGTCGGTTCGTCAAGGAAAATGATTTTCGGATTCGTTGCAAGAGCCCTTGCGATTGCCACGCGCTGTTGCTCGCCGCCCGACAGTTGACGAGGATATGCGTTTTTGCGTTTATCTACGCCGAGATAGGTCAAAATCTCATCGACGCGCGCCTTGTATTCGCTTTCCTTTTTCTTGTCGAGGACAAGCGGCAATGTCACGTTTTCGTAAACGGTCAGATTGGGCACGAGATTGTCAAACTGATACACAAACGAAAAGTCGCGCCTGCGCATGCGAGCGATTTCCTCGTCGGGTGCGGAGCAAAGGTCTTTTCCCAAAAGTTCCACTCTGCCCTCGCTCGGCTTGTCTATGCCGGCAAGGATATAAAGCAGCGTGGATTTGCCGCTTCCCGATTCGCCCACGATTGCGACAAACTCGCCCTCTTCGAGCGAAAAGTCAACGCCCTTGAGAACTTCGGTTTCCACCTCGCCGGTAACGAACGTTTTTTTGATATTTTCGGCTTTCAGTACGCAATTTGCCATATAGCCTCCGTCGCGCGCCTACGCTGTGCGTGCGCGCATAAATACACTTTGAATTATAACACAGCGTATCTTATAAAACAATAACAAAAATAGTTGCCATCGACCGCTTAAAATATGATATACTGAATTTATGAAAAAACCATTGCTCGGCACAGTTGAATACGAAATCGAACTTTCAAAAGAAGCGGCGAGAAAACCTCGCTTGCTTCTGCACGCCTGTTGCGGTCCTTGCGCAAGCAGCGTGCTTGAATATCTCACGCCGCACTTTGACGTCACAGTCTATTATTACAATCCGAATATTTTGCCGAAAGACGAGTTTATCAAGCGCGAAAACGCACTTAAAGATGTTGTTTCGCACTTTGACGGAGTAAAACTTGTCGTGCCGAGCCAAGACGAGCGAGAGTATATTTCATATGTCAAAGGGCATAAATCCGACCCCGAAGGCGGCGCAAGATGCACCCTTTGTTTCAATCTGCGACTTGAAAACACGGCGAAATATATGCTTGAAAACATTGAAAATTTCGACTTTTTTGCCACGACTTTGACGGTGAGTCCGCACAAAAACGCACCGCTCATAAACGAGATAGGCAAAACCATAGCCCAAAAATACGGCGTTGATTATCTCTCGTCCGACTTCAAAAAGCGAGACGGTTATCTTCGTTCCATTCAACTTTGCAAAGAATGGAGCATATATCGCCAAACCTATTGCGGTTGCGTGAGCGAACTTTTGAGTGATTGAATCATTAAGACGAATGATTTTACATAAAAAACCGTTGCGAAAAGCAACGTTTTTTTGATGTTTTTTCGATATTTTTTAGCGTTTTTCGCTTGTTTTCTTATTGTTTTTTATATGCTTTTTGTTGTTTTTTCGGCGTTTGAACAGTCGCTTTTCTCGCTTTTGGTCATGTTCTCACTCCAAAAACGGCGCGCATATGTCGTCAAATATTATCTTCCGTTTTGCTTTGACGCACACCGCCGTCGGCTGCATTGTCTTCGTTTTCTATGAGCATGATTTTGCTCTCGGCACGCTCCGCTTTGCGCTGCGCTCTCGACTTTTTGAGTTGCGCGGGATCGAAATACACATCGTGCATAACGTTTTGAAGCGCCCACAATCCTGCCGAAAACGCATATGTTGCAAGATACATTCCCACAAGCGAAATCGGGATTGCCCACATTTTGCCGCCGAATGTAAAGCCGTAAAAGTCATTCCAATCCTTTGTACCTACAACCGCAATCATGTACGCTATGCTGTACAAAACAGTCGGTGCAAGTCCGCAAAACGAATGTTTGAAAGGAATTTTTCTGCCAACTGCCAAAAAACAAGTGGATATAATGGCAAAAATCGGCGTGACGCAGTGCAAAAATACGCAAGGTCCCGCAAACATGATTGAAAATCCTTGCGTCGGACCGAGGAAAAACAGCACCGTCAAAAACGTTACTGTCACGCTCGCAGTGCCGACAAACTGACATATCGTCGTCCACAACGGCAACTCGTCCTTGCCGCTTTTTATGCTGTTGATGTTGAACGGCATCACAAACATCGTCATCACCGCAACGAGAATGTTTGATAAATTTGTGAAGTATCTGAACGTCTGTGCGCCGAGATTCATATTGCCCGACACGCTGCCCACGAGCATTTCGCAAATGGAATAAACCGTGAACATAACTATTGCGACATTGCAAAAAAGCGCGCAACTATGTATAATTCTAATCTTTTTTTTCTCTGTCATTTTCTCACCTCGCCCTCTAAAAATAACAATTTGTGCAAATTTTGTCAAATCACGTCAAAAAAAAACATAAAATAAAACCTTAAAATTGCCTCTTTTCGTCAAATTTTCGGAGTGCGCCTTCGCGGTTTTTCGTTTTGTAACGCAATCGAGTTTGCAAAACGCTCTTTATCCCTTGTCGAGAATGACAACCGTTCCCTTAAATTCGGCACTATCCCAAATTACCTCTTGCACGGACGGCACTGTTACGCATCCGTCATAGACGTTCTTTATGCTTATGACGGGCGTTGTTATTGTTGCTTCGACGTCGCTTCTTTCAAAAGCGAAGTCGCAATCTATCATCTCGCAATCGATGAGTTTGAGATTCTTGCAATAACAAAGCGGCTGCGTGCCTATGATTTTGCAATGGTCAAACGTCACTCCGTCGCAGTACCAAGCAAGATATTCGCCCTTGACGACGCAGTTTTTGACAATCACGTTTTCGGCGTGCCAGAACGCGTCCTTAGTGTCGAAGTTGCAATCCTCGAACACGGCGTCCTTGATGTACTGAAAACTGTATTTGCCCTTGAAATCCACGTTTTTGAAGCGAATTGACGTTGCACGCATCATAAAATACTCGCTTTCGGCGTGCGAATTCGACATGTTCACGCCGTGCGTAGACCACCCGAA
This sequence comes from Anaeroplasmataceae bacterium, assembly GCA_963659595.1. GTDB lineage: Bacteria > Bacillota > Clostridia > Christensenellales > CAG-917 > CAG-475. The sequence goes on from CAVKUX010000010.1 coordinate 21,287, forward strand.
TTCGGGCGAAAGGATGTCGCAACCCTCGATTGTGACGTTTTTACACTCTCTGAGTGCCTTTATGCCGTGCATTTTGACGTTTTTGAGGTTTATATTTTCGCTATACCAAAGCGAGGCGCGGCACAACTGGGTCATTTCGCTGTCCTCGATTGTCAGATTGTGATCGTGCCAAAACGGATAGCGAAGATTGAAAAAGCAATCCTTGCACCCTACGTCCCTGCACTCTTTGAATGCGCTTTCGCCGTCGGCAGGTCCGTCTATTTTTACATTGTCGACTTTGACGTTTCTCGCACCGTAAAACGCGCGTTCCTCGTCGAAAGTTTTGTTTTTCACAACACAATTCTCGTATGCCATATTCTTTCCTTGTCTAAAAGTGTCCTTATCCCAAAATGCAAACCGCCTGCAACTGCAAGCGGAGTGACGAATCATTGTTCTTCTTGTCTTTGCTGGAGCATAGACTTGACTTTCATAAGTCTCGTCGTCGCGCCTCTTTCGTTCTCGTCGAGTTTCATTACGATATACTTTATGGTTTCTTCGAGTTGAGGAATCATAACGTATTCGAGCGCGTTGACGCGTCGTCTGTTCTTTTCGATTTCGTCGGCGAGCATATTGCAAGTCTTTTCCACTTCCGCGAGTTTCAAGAGTTTTGGCAGAAGTTCGGTGAGCGAGGAGATCGAACTGTCCAGTTCGCTCGTGACGCTCGCAAACGAGTACGGATACAAGTCCTTGCTTTCCCCTTCCGTGACGGTGAAAACGGGCACGTTGACGCTCATAACGTTTTTCGAGGACGTTTCGAGCGTAACTTTTGCCGACGGCATTGCTATTGCTTCCTCTATCACGGCGTCGCTGGAAACCGCACACGCGAGCATAAAGGATTTGAGCGAATCGCCGAGCTCTTGCTCGACTTCCTCTCTCAATCTCTTGTTTTCGCGAACGTAAAGCATAAACCGGCGAATCATTTCGTCGGATTTATCCTTCAGGAGTTTGTGTCCTCTCGTTGCGGTTTTAAGACGATTTTTGAGTCGTCTTAATTCCATTCTTGTGGGATTTACGTTGAGTTTGCTCATTACTTGTTTTCTTCCTCGTCGTTTTCGAGGTATTTTTCGATATACTCGTCGCGGATACGTTTAAGTTCGCTCTTGGGCAGGATTTTGAGGAGTTTCCAGCCGAGATCGAGGGTTTCTTCGATATCGCGATTGACGTCGAAGCCTTGCGAAACGTATTGCTTTTCAAACTCGTCGGCGAATTTTGCGTACTTCTTGTCCGTTTCGGTCAAAGCCGCGTCGCCGAGAATGGAACTCAATTCCTTTGCTTCCTTGCCTTGCGCGTACGCGCTGAAAAGTTGGTTCATTGTGTCGGCGTGATCTTCTCTCGTTTTGCCTTTGCCTATGCCCTTGTCTTTAAGACGAGAGAGCGACGGCAATACATCGATTGGCGGAACAATACCTTTTTTGTACAACTCGCGCGAGATGATGATTTGCCCTTCGGTGATGTAGCCCGTAAGGTCGGGAATGGGGTGCGTCTTGTCATCCTCTGGCATCGTGAGGATAGGAATCTGCGTGATAGAGCCTTTCTTCCCCACGATTCTGCCCGCGCGCTCGTACATGCTCGCAAGGTCGGTGTACATATAGCCGGGGTAGCCGCGTCTGCCGGGGACTTCCTTTCTTGCCGCCGAAACTTCACGCAGCGCCTCTGCGTAGTTGGTGATGTCGGTGGTGATGACCAAAACGTGCATATCCTTTTCAAACGCAAGGTATTCCGCCGCGGTCAACGCCATACGAGGCGTGGAAATACGCTCGACGGCGGGGTCGTTTGCAAGGTTTATGAACATAACCGCACGCTCGATTGCGCCCGTCTTTCTGAAATCGCTGATGAAGAAGTCCGCTTCCTCGAACGTGATGCCGACTGCCGCGAATACGACTGCGAATTTTGCGTCGCTGCCCAAAACTTTGGCTTGTCTTGCGATTTGCGCCGCAAGTTCTGCGTGAGGCATACCCGACATAGAGAACACGGGAAGTTTTTGACCTCTGACAAGCGTGTTCAAGCCGTCGATTGCGCTGATACCCGTTTGAATAAACTCATTGGGATAGTCGCGCGCGACGGGGTTTATCGGTTGACCGTTGATGTCGAGTTTCATTTCGGGAATGATGGGCGCGCCGCCGTCACGAGGTCTGCCCATACCGTCGAAAACTCTGCCGAGCATATCTTCGCTTACGCCGAGTTCGATGCCGTGTCCCAAGAATCTCGCTTTTGCGGAAGCCATCTTGATGCCTTGCGAAGCCTCGAACAACTGAACGAGCGCCTTGTCGCGATTGATTTCAAGCACCTTGCCGCTTCTGATTTCGCCGTTTTCCTGTCTGATTTCGACAAGTTCGTTATATTTTACGCCCTCAACGCCCTCAACGAGCATAAGCGGGCCGACAATCTCTCTTATGGTGTTGTATTCTTTTAACATCAAATGCCTCCTTCGTCGGTGAGAGCGCGCATTTCGCTCTTGATTTCGGCAAGAATTTCGTCGAATTTCGACATTTCGCTTTCGGGAATATATTTCGCTCTGCCGATTTGCTCTCTCACGCCGAGTTCGAGGATATCCTCGATGTCGACGTTCTTTGCGAGTGCGTCCTTTGCCAACTCGTCAAATTCGAGAATGAGGCGAAGCATATATTCTTGCTTGCGCAAAGACGAGAACGTGTCCACTTCGTGGAAAGCGTTTTGGTGCAGATAGTCCTCTCTTATGGATTTTGCCGTTTCCATCGTGAGCCTGTTTTCGGGCGAGAGCGCGTCCATACCGACGAGCCTTACGATTTCGTCGAGTTGCGCTTCCTCTTGAAGTATGCGCATACACTTTGCACGCAATCTCATCCATTCCTCGTCGACGTTGTCGGTATACCACTCTCCAAGCCTCTCTGCGTAAAGAGAATAACTCGTAAGCCAGTCAACGGCGGGGAAATGGCGTTTGTACGCAAGCGAGGCGCTGAGCCCCCAGAACACTTTGACGATACGCAAAGTCGCTTGCGATACAGGCTCGGAAAGGTCGCCGCCGGGAGGCGAAACCGCGCCGATTGCCGTAATAGAACCACCGGTGTTTTCTTGTCCCAAAACTTTGACGATACCCGCTCTTTCATAAAATTCCGCAAGGCGGGAACCGAGGTATGCGGGATATCCTTCTTCACCGGGCATTTCTTCGAGACGTCCGCTCATTTCTCTGAGCGCTTCCGCCCAACGCGAGGTGGAATCCGCCATAATCGCGACGGAATAGCCCATATCTCTGAAATATTCCGCAATGGTGATACCCGTGTAGATGGACGCTTCGCGCGCCGCAACGGGCATATCCGACGTGTTTGCGATAAGCACGGTGCGCTTCATAAGCGGTTGACCGCTCTTGGGGTCGATAAGAGTCGGGAACTCGTTGAGAACGTCCGTCATTTCGTTGCCGCGCTCGCCGCAACCTACGTATACGATTATGTCCGCGTCCGCCCACTTTGCAAGTTGGTGCTGAACGACGGTTTTGCCGCTTCCGAACGGTCCGGGGACTGCCGCAACGCCGCCCTTTGCAATCGGGAAAAGCGTGTCGATGACTCTTTGACCCGTGACGAGCGGTGCTTTCGGGGAAAGTTTTTCTTTGTAGGGTCTGCCCTTTCTGACAGGCCATTTTTGAAGCATAGTCACGTTGACGTCGCCCTTTTCGGTTTCCACGACGGCGATTGTTTCGTCAACGGTGAACTCGCCTTGTTTGATTTCCTTGACCGTGCCTTTCACGCCGTAAGGAACCATAATTTTATGCTCAACAAGGACGTTTTCCTGCACAACGCCGAGCACGCTTCCGCATTCCACTACGTCGCCGACGGTTGCCTTTGGCTCGAATGCCCATTTCTTTTGATGGTCAACGGCGGGAAGATATACGCCTCTTTCGATGCGGTCGCCCGCAATATCTCTGAGTTTGGCAAGCGGTCTTTGAATGCCGTCGTAAATGCCCTCGATAAGTCCCGGGGCGAGTTCGACGGAAAGGGGCGCGCCCGTTGAATATACGTTTTCGCCGGGGCCTAATCCGCTCGTTTCTTCATAAACCTGTATGGACGCGCGGTCGCCGCGAAGTTCGATGACTTCGCCGATAAGTTTCTTTTCGCTCACGTGAACCACGTCGTACATCTTGCACCGGGACATACCCTCTGCAACAATCAACGGTCCGGATACTTTTACGATTTTTCCAGTTTCCATTTTCGTCCTCTTATTTGTTCTCTTTGTCGAATAAAATGTCTGCGCCTATCGCCTTTTCGACGTTGGCTTTTATGCCTGCAAGCCCCACGCCCCGATTGCCTTCCGCCGACGGAATTGGCACAATGACGGGATAGGGACGGGATTTATAGCGATTGATGAGCGCCTCCGCTTGCGTTGCAACCTTTTCCGTCACGAAAATGACGGCGTATTTCCTCGCAAGCGCGTGAATGGTATCTCTTGCCTGAAACTCGTCTTCCACGGGGAAAACGTCAAGACCGATGGCCTTGAATGCAAGCACGCTGTCTTTGTCGCCGCATACCGCGATTGCATTGTCACGCATAGAGTTCACGCATCCTTTCTTTGATTATTTGAGGCGCGACGTGATTTTTCACGCCTGCCACGATGAGTTTTGCAATTTTAATTTCGGTCTTTCTGCTCATATAAAACGCGACGATGGGCGCAATCGAATACAAATCGTCCTTTTCGCGCTTCCAAACTTTCAAAAGCGCGTCGTCGGTTTTTGCCTCGAACACGACGAGTTTTCCGCCCTCGTCAAGCGCCTTCACGTCCTCGAAATATTCCGTTTCCTTGAAAGGTTTGAGGAAGTCTTCGCCGTGAAGTTCCCATATTCCTTCAAAGGTGGAAAGCGAAATCGTGCCGCCGTCTATAAAGCAATCCGCAAAGAACGCAAAGTCGAGTCCGAGCCGCCTTGCTCTTTCAAAGGAAGATATATTGAGGTAGTCTATTCTTTTTTCAAAATATTCCTTTGCGACCTTGCCGCTCCTTTTGCAAAGTTCGAGTTGGTGGGCAAACTGCGCCTTATCGACGGAAACGTCGAGAATATGCGCCTTGACCTGACCGCTTGCAAGATCTTCCTGCGTTTTGAGAATGACCTCCTGCATTTGCTTTGCAAGCGCGCTTATTTCGCCCGATTCGATTGCTTCTTCGAGCGTTTCGACTTCAAAAAGTCCGTTCGGGGCAAAACTTTCCGCTTTTGCGCCCGAAACGTACGCTTTGAGCAAGATTTTGAGGTTGACGTAATCGCTTTCGACAATGAATGCGTCGAGCGCGCCGCCCTCGTTCATCTCTTTCAAAAGCGCGATGTTTTCTTCTTCCGCACGCTTGAAAACGACGTCGAAATTTTCGCCGTCCGCACCGAAGCCGAGTTCCGCAAGAGCCTTCGACGCTTCCTTTGCGTCGGCAACGTCCAAAAGCCTCTGCACCGCTTGCGTGGTGAGAAGTTTGCTCTCTCTGCTCTTTATCCGGGCGTTTTGGTACAAAAATTTGTATGACATATCAGCCGAAAATTTCCTTTGCCGTCTTTGCTTCCGTTTGTTCTTTGAGGAGGGCGACTTCAACCTCGAAAGTGAAGTTTTTGTCAACGCCTCTCTCACTCAAAATCAATCCGCCGTCAAAATCGCCGAATTTGTCCGAAAGAGTGAGTTTTATTCCCTTCTTTTTTGCAAATTCCGCAAGCGTAGCCTCTGTGACTATGTCCTTTTCTCTTTGGGATATAGTCACAACGTCGCCGTCTTTTGCGTTGTCGAGCATTGCGAAAATAAGGTCGGAATAAGTCTTTTCGTCGAGGTTTCGCAAGTTTTCGAGAACGCGCTCGTACACGATGTCAAGCACTTTCGTCTTTGCGGCGAGAGTGAGCTTTTTTGCGTCGAGTTCGGCAACGGTTTTCGTGCGCGCGTCCACGTCGAACACCATCCTGTCCGTTTCGGATTTTGTCGAATACAGATATTGTTTGCATTCTTCCGCTGCTTTTGCGATGATTTCGTCCGCTTGGGCGTTTGCCTCTGCGACTATCGAATCGGCTTTGAGGTGTGCGTCGGATATGATTTTTTCAACAATCGCTTCTTTGCTCATAGTTTTTTATTATGCGATGAACGCCGCGCTTGTCGCCACTTCGCGAAGAGCGTCCGTTGCGGGCATCATAACGCCGAGAAGGGATACGAGCAATGCAAGAACGGCGTAGGTTTCGACCATAACCGTCAAGATGATTGCTTTGCCGCTTTCTTCGGGACGTTTTGCAACGAGTGCGATACCGCTGCAAGCCACTTTTGCTTGATAGAGCGCGCTCAAAAATCCGACGATTGCCATCGGAAGGCACGCAACAAACAAGCCGAGTCCGCCGGTTACGGACAGCCTTTCAACCGAGCCGAAAAGGTCGATTTTGACAAACACCAAGAACGCCACGAGCAAGCCGTAGATGCCTTGTGTGCCCGGCAAAAGTTGCAAGACCAAACATTTGGAAAACTTGTCGGGGTCCTCGCTCGTTACGCCTGCCGCCGCTTTACCTGCCGTGCCGACGCCGATTGCCGAACCGATGCCTGCCATTGCTGCCGCAAACACCGCGCCGATGAGGGCCATCAAAG
>CAVKUX010000011.1:0-27045 GCA_963659595.1 Anaeroplasmataceae bacterium
TAATACAATAGCTCAAGGATGCGATGCGGCATTCTTTGATATGATTCTAAAAGTTTTCTCGGAGGGAAGCAATGAAAAGATTGGGTAGAATAGCACTTTTTGCGGTTTTCACACTCGTGATAGTGTTGACGGCAAGCATGTTTGTCGCATGCGACAAAGACGCAAAAGAAAAACAAGTTCCCGTATACAAAGGGATGACCATTTCGCAAAGTTTTGCAAGCGCGGCGGCAACGGCGGCAGACGACGGCGAATACGTCGAGCCGACCCACGAGCCGGGGCATGTTGAGGGCGATCACGAGCATCGCAACGACGATTTCGACCAAAACAAGCCTTTTGAAAATCCAAATACGCCGAGCATTGAAAACAAAGCAAGCAGCACTTTGGATGTTGTAGGTGCGGCGCAAAACATTTATTACGCGGACAAAAATCAAGACATTTACATCACAATCAAACTTTCAAATCCCGATAGTTACGAAATTTTGTCATTCACGCTCAACGGCAAGAAATATTCCAACTATATGTTCGAGGACGGCTCGGATATGGAAAATTTGGTGCTTAAAGTCAACGTCGGAAACGTGGGCGGCATTGTGGAATACACAATCGACGCAATCAAGTATGTTGACGGCACGGACATCAAAGACGTGCGTATGGACGGCGATAAAACGGTTAAGGCTGGCGTAAGAGCAAGCGACCAAACCTACGTCACCGTAACCAACGAGCAAAAAACGATGACGAGCATATCTTTCGACGCTCAAGTCGTGGATTCCTACTCGCTGATTGAAAAGAGCGGCGGATATGCAAAAGCGGTGCTTTACGACGGCGAAACAATGATAGCAAAAGACGTTACGGTCGGCGAAAAAGCGAGCGTAGTTTTCGATAACCTCACGCCCAACACCGTGTATCAATACGGCGTTGTCGCGCTATACGACGATTTGAGCGGAAACGGCGTGCAACTCAACACTCTCTACAAAAAAGCAGTGTATACGGACACAATCGTTTTGTTCAAAGACGTGCAAGTAGGCAAAGAAAGCATATCTTGGAACTTTGAATGGAATCAATCGTTTGCAAACAAGCAAATGAACGCAATTTCGCTTTGGCAAAACGGCGCAAAGGTGCAAGACGTTGACGTAAACGCAACGAGTGTAGACGGCTTGAAATCCAACAACGAATACACACTCAAAGCAACCTACAAAAATATCCAGGATCAAGACGAAACGATAGAAATCTTGTTCGTCACCTATGCAAAGGCTGTTCCGAGCGTTGCGATTGAAAACGTTGAATCAACGCAAACGGGAATTACGTTCGGATTGAATATCGTTGATACGGATAACGTTGGTGCAATCGGCAAAATCGAACTTTTGCACGGAAACGATACGCCGATTGTTGCAACCGATTTGGCGACGCGTTCGTTTGCGAACTTGTTTTCAAATAACGATTATACGATTAGAGTGACGTACAACTACGACGTTAACGACGGTGTAGGCGAGCAACAAATCGTAAAAACCGCAGACATAAAGACAAAAGCGAAAGCAACGCCGAGCGTTGCGATTGAAAACGTTGAATCAACGCAAACGGGAATTACGTTCGGATTGAATATCGTTGATACGGATAACGTTGGTGCAATCGGCAAAATCGAACTTTTGCACGGAAACGATACGCCGATTGTTGCAACCGATTTGGCGACGCGTTCGTTTGCGAACTTGTTTTCAAATAACGATTATACGATTAGAGTGACGTACAACTACGACGTTAACGACGGTGTAGGCGAGCAACAAATCGTAAAAACCGCAGACATAAAGACAAAAGCGAAAGCAACGCCGACAGCGTCTTTTGATAATATAAAACAGTTAAAGGACAGTATAAGCGGTTCTGTGAATATTTGTGATATTGATGCTACAATTCAAAAAAGCAAATTGACAATTTCAAATTACATCGGTGAAATAGAGCAGATTAAAAATGCTTCAAAATTTGATTTTGAGGGGTTAAATTGCTTTCAGTATGATTACGATATATCCTTGACTCTCATGTATAATTTAAACGACGGCAAAGGCGAACAGCAAATATTTGTTTCGTACAGTATTTCTACGTTAGTCAACTACTCTCTTTTAGAAGATAACACTTACAGTGTTACAGGTTTCGCAAATCTCGAAATAACGGAATTGGAACTTCCTGAAAAGTATCGAGGGAAAACCATATCGACCATCGGCGACAATGCATTCAGCGGTTCAAATATAACCATAGCCGTATTAGCGGATACAATAAAAAAGATTGAAGATAATGCATTTAAAAACTGCTATAATCTTTCACGTGTCAATATGCCTACTTCTATCAGACATATCGGTGTTGACGCTTTTGACGGATGCGATAGAATTGTTAATTACATAAAGGATAATATTACGTCTAATGTTGCATATAACGATACGTCTAAATGGTATATGCTAAAAAACAGCATACAAATAAAGTATGGTGCAACGTTAACAATAAATGAAGGGGTAGTTTTATTAGGTAATAATTGTGATATTGCAAACTACGGGACACTGAATATTAGCGGTACCAAGTCTGATAATGTAACTTTATTTAATGTTAACTTGTTGTCTAAAAATGCAGGAGATTCATCAATAAACAACTTTAATTTTACATACGCAAATTTGCATGTCGGGCAATTTTCTCCTGCAAGTGGAAACGCGCAATCTTCAAACATAAATATTGACCAATGTTCTTTTTATGACTCTACCAAACACACATACATTCATTATCCTGGTGAATGCGTTATAAAAAATAGTTATTTCGAGAATTGGTTCCAGATATCTATCGGTACAACTGGCAAAGTCTCTATAATCTATAATACGTTTGTAAATTGTGGCAGTTATAATGGCGGAGTTAATTCTGTAATAGAGTGTTGGGCGGCATATGGCGACCCCATAACCGTTCAGTACAACAACTTTATAAATCCGAAGGAATATACTTTGTCTTTGGAATATGGTTCTTCACATATGGATGCTCGATATAATTGGTTCGGCACTTCCGATGAAGCAGAAATCAGGCGTTTAATATGGGATGGAAATGATGATTTCTCAATACCGAATACAATAGACTATTCAGGGTATTTAACTGATACATATCAGTCAGAATAATTTTGGAAATACAAAAAGAGAAGGAGATAGAAATAATGAAAGTGTTTTATGAAAAAGCTAACGACGCCATTTTACGTCAGTGTCAAGATTTTATTCTAAACAACAAAAATGTAACGGCAGATTATTATGTCTTTCGAAAAGCCTTAGAATTATATGTAGAATTAAGCCAATCGCTTTTAGAATCTCAAAAAGAATTTAATGATGCGATAAAAAAAGAGACCGATAAAATTGTACACTTGCAACGGGATATAGAAAAACAAATCGCCGTTAATAAATTTAATCAGGCAAACTATACTTTGGTTTTAGACCGAGACGCTCACTCTGTATTAGAACAATTGGAAACGATAGAAAGAAACAATAGAAGATTATAGTAGGCTTTTACAAATTTTCCATTGTTTTTAATAATGGATATGGTGCGTTTTGGTTTGACTTTGGCGGCGGAAGTGATGGAATAGATTTTCGGGGAAAGAGGGAATTTGTGGAGAAATACACACTTTATCACACGGATAAAATATGAAACCACTTCATTTGCACCAGACCGTCGCCAAAGATATGGATATGACAAGCGGACCGCTGCTCAAAAAACTCATTGCGGTGTCCCTTCCGCTTGCGTTTTCGGGCATTTTGCAACTGCTGAACAATGCGGCATGGATTATGATTTCCGTTGCTATGATTTGTTTTACGGTAATAGTATTGCAGGTGATTAAAATGCATATGAAATACAATCACACAAAAGACAAATGTATGCCCAAAAGCCACAACATGTGCGTGGTGTACAAAACAAAAAACGATGAAACGTCGGTTGAAGTAACCGACAATGCGAGCGTTGATTCCAAAATGTAAAAACAGCCAACCCGCTGTTGACGTGAATGAATTTTGAATAAAAAATCAATTGTGCCGCGAGCAGAACGCTCGCGGCATTTTTATGCCGTCGTTTGCAAGCGTCACCGTCATATGCGGCAATGTTCTTTTCATTGCAAAGAAATTCGGCGGAGGTGCGGAAGTGCTTCGAGATTTTTTTTCAAACGGTTGTGTTTTTTTTTGCGAGGTTGTATAATGTTGACGAAATAAAATTTGGAGGCAACACTATGCCATTAGTTACAACAACCGAAATGTTCAAAAAAGCATACGCAGGCGGTTACGCAATCGGTGCTTTCAACGTCAACAATATGGAAATCATCCAAGGTATCGTTGAGGCGGCAACCGAAGAACAAGCCCCGCTGATTCTTCAAGTTTCCTCCGGCGCAAGAAAATACGCAAACACAACCTACCTCACCAAAATGGTTGAAGCGGCTGTGGAAACAAGCGGACTTCCCATTTGCTTGCACCTCGACCACGGCGACAGTTTCGCTCTCTGCAAAGACTGCGTGGACAGCGGTTTCACTTCCGTTATGATCGACGCAAGCGCACATCCGTTTGCGGAAAATATTTCCATCACAAAGCAAGTCGTCGAGTACGCTCACGACCACGGCGTTGTCGTCGAGGCTGAACTTGGCAAACTCGCAGGCATCGAGGACGCCGTCAACGTTTCCGCAAAAGACGCTCAATTCACAGATCCCGACCAAGTCGAGGAATTCGTCGGCAAAACCGGCGTCGATTCGTTGGCAATCGCAATCGGCACTTCTCACGGAGCGTACAAGTTCAAAGGTCAACCGCAACTTCGTTTCGACATCCTCGAAGAAGTAAGCAAACGTTTGCCCGGATTCCCCATCGTTTTGCACGGCTCGTCCTCCGTTCCGCAAGACCTCGTCGCAAAGATTAATCAATACGGCGGCAGTATGCCCGGCGCACAAGGCGTTCCCGAAGATATGCTCCGCAAAGCGGCTTCCATGGCAGTCTGCAAAATCAACATCGACTCCGACCTCAGACTTGCAGTCACCGCCGCAATCCGCGAGCACTTTGCTCTCAATCCTTCTCACTTCGATCCTCGTCAATATCTCGGACCGGCAAGAGAAGCGGTCAAACAAATCGTGAAGCATAAATTGGTGGACGTGCTCGGCTGCAACGGCAAAGCCTGAGCGCACTATTGAGCAAATAACTACGGCAACGCCCTTTTGCAAACTCGTCACGTACGATAAGTACGTTAGGCGAGTTCGCAAAAGGGCGTTTTCTTGTTCTTTATCTCAATATTGCGCTCAGGATATTTAGTGAAAGTATACAATAACGGGCACTTATTCGAGGCGCACTCATAAACGGAATGTGTAATTTCAAAGACGGAACGCGAGCCGCAAGGCGGCGAGAAAGCGAACGCCGAGCTTGACGGGAAGTACAAGCGACTGCGCCGTTTGGGTGCGAAGCTGGCGCACAAAGCGCAGTGACATAAGTAGAGAAATGTCCCTATTTATGCGAGTGCTGAGTGTTGCCCCACGCGAAGCGGACGCCGTGGGTTCCCTCAAAGTATGCAGAGGGGGAACGGCGGTAGGGGAAACACGTGAGGAAGGGGGAAGTTGCATTTAATTGTGTGATAATTCAAAAAAACGATGCGGTCGCATCGTTTTTTCTGTTTTTTGCACTCGGCGCAATTTTATTTCAAGTTTTCGGGATTCAAGCCGAAAAGTTCGGGAAGGACGAAACGTCCGTCTTTGCGTATCAATACGTCGTCGAACCAGATTTCACCGCCACCGAATTCGGGCGTTTGGCAAAGCACCAAATCCCAGTGGACCGCGCTCTTGTTGCCGTTGGGCGCGTCGTCGTAACTGCATCCCGGAGTGAAGTGAATCGAACCGCTTATCTTTTCGTCAAAGAGTATGTCGCCGATTGCTTTCGTGACGTAAGGATTGACGCCGATTGCAAATTCGCCGACGTATCTCGCGCCTTCGTCCGTGTCGAAAATGGCGTTTGCTTTCTCGCTGTTGTTGGCGGTTGCTTTGACAATCTTGCCGTCCTTAAATTCAAGGCGCACGTTCTCGAAACGGAATCCGTTTTCAATCGACGGGGTGTTGTAACTTATCACGCCGTTGACGCTGTTTTTGACTGGCGCGGTGTAAACTTCGCCGTCGGGAATGTTGCAAGCGCCGTCGCATTTGATTGCGGGTATGCCTTTTATAGAGAACGACAAATCGGTGTCTTTTGCCACAATCCGCACTTTATCGGTACGATTCATCAAATCAACCAGCGGATTCATAGCGTTGCTCATCTTTTGATAGTCAAGACAGCATACGTCGAAGAAGTAGTCCTCAAACGCTTCCGTACTCATCGAAGCGAGTTGGCTCATGCTCGGCGTGGGGTATCTCAAAATGACCCAACGCGTATGCGCGACGCGTCTGTCGCTATGCACGGGAATGCCGTATCTCTTGTCGTATTCCTGCATTATTTCTTCGGGTACATCGCTCAGTTCGTAACTGTTGTCGCCGCCGCGTATGCCGATGTAGCAGTCCATCTTGTCCATAAAATCGGCGTCGCGCTTCGCCCACATATCCAGCATTTGAGCCGTTGCGCCTTTGAGAATCTCCTTTTCGAGCCGCTTGTCGATTATGTTGAGGAAGGGGATTCCGCCGTTTTTGTACACTTCGCGAATGATACACGCGGGCAGTTGCTCGCCGCAGCCGATTGCGTCAATCCAAACCTTGTCGCCTTTGCCGACGTGTATGGAATAGTTGACGAGGTTGTGTGCCAAAACTTCTTGCCTTTTGTCGATAATCATAATTCACCTGCAAATATTTGATGGAATTATTATAGCACTATTAAATCTATTATTAAACTGTTTTTTATTCAAAACAGACCTATCAAAAAAGAAACTGCCCGAAAGTTGATTTTTGCACGCGGTGTGTTATAATATTGTCAGAATAAATTTTTAGAGAGGCTTTTTATGGATCTTACCTATAAAAGACAAAACGTATACGCTTTGGCGGACGAGAACGAACTCAAAGCCATAAGCGATTATGCAGAGGGATACAAAAAATTCCTCGACAACGGCAAAACCGAAAGAGAAGCGGTGAAAGAAACCGTCGAAATCATCGAAAAGAGAGGCTACAAAGCCCATACTCTCGGCGACAAAATCAACGCGGGCGACAAGTTGTACTACAACAACCGCGGCAAGAGTTTGTTTATCGTGCGTGCGGGCAAAGCGGACGTCGCAAAGAACGGCATCCGCATTCTCGTTGCTCACGTCGACAGCCCCAGACTCGACCTCAAACAAGTTCCGCTCTACGAAAAAGCGGATATGGCGTATTTCAAAACGCACTACTACGGCGGCATCAAAAAGTATCACTGGCTCACGATTCCGCTTGCGCTTCACGGCGTAATCGTGCTTAAAGACGGCACGAGCGTTGACGTGAAAGTGGGCGACGAGCAAGGCGATCCCGTGTTCTATATCACGGATCTTCTTCCGCACCTTTCGCAAGAACAGGTCACGAAAACCATCGGCGAAGGATTCCTTGCCGAAAACCTCAATCTTTTGGTCGGCGGAATCCCCGTCAAGGACGAGGAAAAGGACGCTGTGAAGAAAGGCGTGCTTGCAATCCTCAATCAAAAATACGGCGTATGCGAGGAAGACTTCCTTTCCGCAGAACTCGAAGCCGTGCCTGCGTTAAAAGCAAGAGACGTCGGCTTTGACAGAGCGTTTGTGGCAAGTTACGGTCACGACGACAGAGTGTGCGCATATCCCGAAATCACCGCAACTCTCGACACCGACACCGACCAAACGGTTATGTGTATTCTCGCGGACAAAGAGGAAATCGGAAGCGAGGGCAACACAGGTATGCAATGCGTTGTCATCGGCGACTTGATCGACGAAATCGCAAAGAGTTACGGCGCAAATCCGTCCGTCGTGCGCGAACATTCAAAGTGCATATCGGCAGACGTCACCGCCGCATACGACCCCTCGTTCGCATCTGCGTTTGAAGATATGAACGTCGGCTACGTCAACAAGGGCGTTACGATGAACAAGTTTACGGGCGCACGCGGCAAGAGCGGCTCGAACGACGCTTCGGCAGAATACATCGCGTATTTGAGAGGCGTGTTTGCAAAAGAGAACGTCGTGTGGCAAACGGGCGAACTCGGAAGAGTGGATCTCGGCGGCGGCGGAACGGTTGCGAAGTACATTTCCAAGATGAACATCGACACCGTGGATATGGGCGTACCAGTGCTTTCCATGCACGCGCCGAACGAACTTATCTCGAAGGCGGACCTTTACACCGCGCATAAAGCGTTCAGTGCATTTGTAAAATAAGCAAATTGCGCCGGATGCAAAACACGAAAAAAAACGATGCGACCGCATCGTTTTTTTGAATTAATAATTAATAATTAATAATTAATAATTGAGGAAGGCGAAGCCTTAATCCGAAACACTTATTCGAAGACTACTCGTACACGGAATGTGCGACTTCGAAGACGAGATGAAAACCGCCGTCCGCGAACTTGCAGAGCGGACTTCTAACGGACACTCATTCGAAGCGTACTTATAAACGGTATGTGCTCTTTCGCAGACGGAATTGGAGCCGCAACGGCGGCGACCGTAGCGAGCGTCGAGCTTGACGATAAGTACAAGCGAACGGGCGAGTGTGGATTTTTTCGCCCGTGAACGAGTGACATAATGAGTGAATGATACTTATCTATGCGAGCACCGAGTGTTGCCCCACGCGGAGCGGACACCGTGGGTTCCCTCAAAGAATGTAGAGGGGGAACGGTGGTAGGGGAAACACGTGAGGAAGGGGGGAAGTCTTAATTTTAATTTGCTAAAAACGGTACCTTATCAGCGCAAAATGCGCTAATAAAGTGCCGTTTGTGTAATTTTAATATAAATTTATTCGACGAGAATCGAGTTTGAAGATTCGACGAGTCTTGCGTCGAAAAACGCTTTTACGCCCGCTTGCATTTTTGCAATGTCCGCATACGAAACCGTTTCTACGGCAGAGTGCATTGCAAGTTGAGCAAGACCTATGTCGCACGCTTTCATTCCGAGATTCGCGCTTGCCATAAGTCCTATCGTGCTTCCGCAGCGTTGGTCGGAATTGTTGTAATAGTCTTGTCTTTCGACGTTCGCTTTGTCGAGTATGGTTTTGAAAATCGCAGAGGATTCGCCGTCCGTCGCATAGTTGACGTGATGCTTTATGACTATGCCTTTGCCCATATAGACGCGCTCTTTGACGTCCATCTTTTCGGGGAAGGACGGATGAAGCGCATGTGCGTTGTCAACGGAAAGGATGAAGCCCTTTTCGCAAGCGGAGATATAATCGTCTTTCGTCTTACCGAGTCCGCTTGCGATTTTTTCAAGCACGGTTTGCATAAGCGCAGAGTTTGCGCCTTGCTTGGTGCGGCTTCCGATTTCCTCGTTGTCGAAGCAAGCGCAAATCGCAACGTTTTGCGGATTTGCGTTTACGAGCGCGACGAGTGTTGCGTATACACTCGTGAGATTGTCGATTCTCGGCGAGCAGAGATATTCGCCGTTTGCGCCGCTTCTGAAAGGCGAAGTCGCAGGCACGACGTAAAGGTCCGCGTCAACGATTTCCTCTTTCGAAAGAGTGGAATAGAAGTCGTCTACGTCGCCGACGAGCGGAAGCATATCCTTTTGCACGCTCACGGAAAACGCCGAGTTGACGTTGGGATTGTGGTGTATCGCAAGCGAGGGAATATTGACGGTGTAGTCGCTCTCGACGATTTTGCTCGTGAGCATATCGCCGTGCTTTTCGATTATTCTGCCTGCCACTTTCAAGGGTGCGTCGAGCATAGAGTAGAGGATAAGTCCGCCGTACGCTTCGACGTTGAGCCTTGCGCCTTCGGGCGAGGGAAGCAACTCTCTGCCCTTGACATGCAGACAGGGCGAGTCGGTGTGACTTGCCGCAATATTGAACGCGAAGTTTTCGCCGACTATAAAAGCAATCACCGAAGTGCCGTTTTTGACGACGTAGTACTTGCCGCCGACTTCGAGATTCCATTTGTCCGCAAGGCGAAGTTTTGAAAATCCGTGTTTTTCAAGGATATATTCGCTGTGTTTTACGGCGTGGTATGCCGTGTACGATTTGTCCAAAAAGTTGATGACGTCCATAAATTCGTCCTTATTTCGTTTTTTTATATGATAATACCAAATCGAAGTATTTGCAAATTAATAATCGACAAAATGGCAATCGATAATCGCAATCGAAAACGGCAAGCGAGGATTGCGCCGAAAAAAGCGGGCGTTTTGTGAACTTTTGCAGAATATTGAGTGTTGAATATTTCAAATTTAGGGTGTAAAATAAACTTATCAACAATATGAAGGGGAAAAGTATGTTACCGTATTTTCTGCTTGTTTGCGGCATAATTATGCTGGTTCTGTTTTTGATTGCGAGAGATAAGAAATCGTCCGCTCTTGCAATTGTGCTTAAAACCGCGACTTCGCTTTTCTTTATCGCGACGGGACTTGCCGCCGCTGTCGAAAACGGCGTTGTGGGCAATTTCGACGCGAAACTTCTTCCGAGCGCGCTTGTGATTATGGGCTTGGTGCTCGGAATGGTGGGGGATATAACCCTCGATTTCAAAATCTATTTCAAGAGCCTCGAGGGCAAATACGAGGGCGTTGAAAAAGACCGCGATACGATGATGTATTTCGGTATGCTGGCGTTCGGCATAGGACATATTTTGTACATCACGTCTATGGCGATTCGCTTCAACGGTTACGAAATGAATCTGCTTTGGTCGGCGCTCGGCTCGGCGGCAATCGTTGCGGTGATGTTCCTCGTGTGCATATACGTCCTCAAAATGCAGTTCGGCAAATTCCTTATCCCGAGCATAGCATATGCGTTTTTGCTTTGCTGGTTCGTGGTGCTCAGCGCACTGTACGTCAAGCCCGCGCAAGGCTCCGCTTCGGCGGGTATTCTCGTCGCCGGTTCGGTGCTGTTCGTGGCGTCGGATATGGTGCTTTCGATGACCTATTTCTCCAAGCCCGCGGACTACGAACGCAAGGGCGTTCTCAATCCCGAATCCCGCCTTATGATAATCATAAACCACACGACCTACTATCTTGCGCAGTTTCTCATTGCGCTGTCGCTGCTCTTTATCTGAGGCAAAAACACCGAGTCGGGCACCCTTGACAGGGTGCTTTCTTATATTACAAAACCATCGGATAAGTCCGGTGGTTCAAAAATAGGCTTCTGCCGATGTAGTGTTGAAATTAAACTCCGTTCGTGTATAACGAATTTGCGACCTAGCAGAAACAAATTCACACGAACGGAGGACATTGTAAATGAATAACAATGACAACAAAATGTTATCACACACAACTTGAAATTGCAATCAATATATGAATATTGCTCGGAAGACAGTGGGCAATGTATATGCCCGAATTCTAAGCAAAAAAGGGATAATTTCCGTTTGCTTATTGCAAGGAATGGATTAATCGCCGAATTTTTGCAAAATCGTGCTTCTAAAATATTCTTTGGGAACAATATATTCGGATTTTCCGTTGATTTTTGCGGTCATAATATACTCGGCAACCGCTCTGTTAATTTTGAATGATTGCAGAATTCCGTTCTCGATAAAATCGTAAAAGCGGTATCCGTCATCGGCAAAACTTAATTGAGTGCGATTGAGCGTTGAGATTAAACTTTTGTCGGTTAATTTGTCGTAGATTGCAAAGCCCGATGATGAGAAATACTTATCAAGTGCTTTTTGCATCGCAGCGTCATCCTTGTATAACTCAAAAAGATACATGGCAACCATATTCGGGCAATCTTCTATCTGCGACAATTTTATATCAATCAGAAAAACCGTGATTTTGGTCAGTGCATTTACAACTTGCAAACACTTTCTTCTATCGAAATAAAAAAGTTTGACACCCCATTCGTACAAGGGATTGCCTTTTTCGGATTTGAGCAGCGCTTCGCATATCTCGCGTTTGCCATGTGACATTTCGTTTGGATATTTAAGTTTGAAACGATCCATCGTCTGTTTGGTGGCATAAAATATCATTTGGTTCTCCTTCTCGCACTTGTATACAGTATGTGTTTTTTGATTTTTTATCGGCAATTAAAATCCTTTTATTATGGCAGTGGTTCTCGTCGACAAATATCATGCATTGTATCGGGTGCAAAATTTGTATGCTAAAATCGCAGGGGAGGGTTACTGCTTTTATCATAACACAATTGTTTTGGTTTTTCAACATTTCAAACCGGGGAAACTTGTTAATAGCGATTGTTGCGCATTGCGCCAATCGCGTCTACGCTAAACAAACGGCGCGTTGCGCTTGTGCGCTATGCGCACGACACTTTGTGTCTATTGTTTGCTATGTCCGTTTCGCACGATTTCGGCAAATGCCACGCGCTTGCCGCTCTCGTTGCTCGTGGTCAGCGAAAGGTTTTTATCCTATTTCCTTTCGCTCTATTATGCGTTTTGCATAACATTTGACAATTATCTATTTCTGTCGCGCCACCTTTACTCCAAGCAGTCACATGGTCTGCATCCATTTCGGAATATTTCCATATTTTGGTTTTATTGTTGTCGTTTCCTAAATCACATAACTCATAATTGAATGACTGCAAAAGGCAAATGGCGCACGTTGAGAAACGAAGGCTTGAACACAAGAGGAATTGATGATATTATGTAATTGACAAGATAGATTTGCGTTATAGCGGTTTGCTATAAGTGAAAAATGCAACAAAAGGATGATGACAAAAACGAATATAACTACGACGCAAGAAAAGCCGAGATGAAGATTAACTCGACACAGTCACAGGGAGAAAGAATTGTGCCTTGAGGCTTTTGGGCGTTTGCTGCCGATTTGTGTGGCGAATATGCCGACATACTCATACTAAACGCCGAGCGTCTCTTTTTATAAAAACAATAATCTTGCAAAGGAGAGAAGAACATGTATGACAAAGTAGCGGCACTCAAGTGCTTACCGTTTTATGAATACCTTACGGACGATCAAAAGGAAATGGTTCTGAATAATTCCGAAATCAAAGTCTACAAAAAAGGCGAAGGGATATCCGGTCTTATAAATCACTGCATCGGTCCGTTTTTGATTTTGGAAGGCGAAATCAGGGCGATTATGGACGACGAAAATTTCAGAGAAATCACGCTGTTCAAGTTGTACCCGAAAGATATGGGGTTGTTGTCGGCGGCATGCATATTGGAATACATAACGTTCGACGCAAAATTTGTCGTGGAAAGCGACAGCGTTCTGCTTACGGTGAAATCATGCGCCGTAAAGAAGATCATGGAAGAAAATATCAAAATACGCTGTTTGATTTTTGAAACGCTCGCCGACCGATTTTCTGCGTGTATGGTGACGATGCACGATTTGCTGTTTACTCGATACGAAAGAAGAATGGCGGCGTTTTTGGTGGAGAGATATGTTTTTACCGGCGAAACCGAATTCAACATAACGCAGGAAGAAATTGCAAAAATGACAAGTTCCGCAAGAGAAGTCGCAGGAAAAACGATAAGGAAGTTTGCAGCGGACGGATTGCTCGAATACGGAAGAGGAAAAATCAAACTTCTGGACATCCAAAAATTGAAGGATTTGATGTGACGAGAAGATATGCATGCATTGACCGAACGCCTGAAAGCGCTCGGTCTGTTTTTTTGTGAGAGCAACTCTCTTTTCTTTTTTGCAAAATATTTTATAATCGAATCATAAAAAGGATTGCCTTAAATTCGGCAATCGAAAGGAGAGAAATATGAGAAGCATTACGACATTGGATTTGCAATATGCACACAGATTTTACGGATTCAAAGGGGAAGCGCAGTATTTGCACGGACACACCGGTGTGTTGACTATCGAAGTGGAAGACACCGTCAATATGGGCGTGAATATGGTGTTTCCTTGCAACGAAATTCAAAAGACGGCATGGAACGTCCTCAAAAATTTCGATCACGCGCTTGTGTTGAGAGAGGATGACCCACTGCTTCCCGCCGTGCTTGACGTGTACGAAAAACAAGGAATCAAAGACGGCGCACCCAACAACGTGATGAAAGGTCCTGCGTTCAAAACAGACCTTGCCACCGCATATCCCGAGTGCCGCCTTGTCGTCACAAAAGAAACGATGACGGTTGAGGGCATGATCAAGATTGTTTACGATTTGCTCAAAGACAAACTGAATATCGTTAAACTTACCTTCAGCAGCGGTGTGAACAAAGCAAGCGAGGAGTTTCCTTCGAGATTGTCGCTTGAAAGGTGTCCGCTGTGCGGAATCGCGCTGAACGAAAAAGGCGTATGCCCCAAGTGCGGCTACAAAAAAACCTGACAAATCCTTCCTAAAGATTTGATATTGTCGGAACGACCCGATCGGTAAAACGGTCGGGTTGTTTCGTTGTGAGAGCAACTCTCTTTTTTATCGAAAGAGTTTGTGTTAGGATAAAACAAAGAATATGTATATGATTATACAAAACAATAAAACGGGGTCTGTTTTCGGATATATGGAAAACAAAAAAAGAAAGTAGTAAAAACACTTGCAACAGGGGGTGTAGCCGCCTATGAAAAGAAACGTGACGATAAGCGCAAAGAGAAGAAACTGTCTTTTTGCGCTTTTTTGTCGTGAAATTATTGCATCGTTTCGGAAAGAGCGAAAAGGAGGACAGGTATGTACGAAAAATATCTAATCACTGGCGCGAGCGGCTTTCTTGGCAGTACGATCATAGAAAGGTTGATTGCCTCATCGGCGAAAATATACGCCCTTACATTGTCGGGAGACAGGCTTGCGGATAAACTCCCAAAGAGCGTTGTCAAAATAGACGGCGACGTTTGCGACATCGCGTCGCTTGACGAGTTTTTTGAAGAGGCGGACGAGTCGACTTGCGTTATTCACTGCGCGGGAATCGTTTCGGTTGCGACCAATCCCGGCAGGAGGATATACGACGTGAACGTGGACGGCACAAAAAATATGCTGTCTTTCAGCCTCGAGCGAAAAGTCGCAAAGTTTGTCTACGTGGCATCGGTGCACGCTATCCCCGAACAGCAGAAGGGGCAGCCTATAAAAGAGGTTGGGGAGTTTTCGCCCGATATTATTTACGGCGATTATTCAAAGAGCAAGGCGATGGCTGCGCAAGCGGTGCTCGACGCGGCGAAACAAGGGCTGAACGCTTGCGTTGTTTTTCCATCCAGTATTATCGGTCCGAACGACGAAGAAAAAGGAAGCGTGATAAGTATGCTTGCTGCGTGCGCAGAGGGTAAATTGCGAGTCGCCGTCAAGGGCGGATATGATTTTGTCGACGTGAGAGACGTTGCAGACGGCATCGTAGCATGCACCGAAAAAGGCGAAAAAGGAGAGGGATATATCCTCTCGGGGCGGTTTGCTTCTATAAAGGAAATCGTCGAATGCGCAAAAGACGTTGCCGGTGTTGACAAAAGGGTGTTGTATTTCCCGATATTCGCGGCAAAAGCCGTCGCTCCGTTGTATGAGAGAATTGCGATTAGGAAAAAGGCGAAACTCTTTTTCACTCCGTACTCGATAAAAGTTTTGAGTTCGAACGGGCGATTTTCAAACGAGAAGGCGAAAACTCAGTTGGAGTTTTGTCCGCGCCCGCTCGCCGAAACGATAGCGGATACCGTAATGTGGTTA
The DNA here is from genome assembly GCA_963659595.1 of Anaeroplasmataceae bacterium. Classification (GTDB taxonomy): domain Bacteria; phylum Bacillota; class Clostridia; order Christensenellales; family CAG-917; genus CAG-475. The sequence goes on from CAVKUX010000011.1 coordinate 15,611, forward strand.
AGGAGTGAAAATCCCGAAACGCCAAACTAAAAATCGAAACGAAAGATGTCGGCATATACAAGTCGTTATAGACAGCAGACAAATGCGTGTGAGAGCAACTCTCTTTTCCCTAAAAGAAAAGAAGAGTACAATCAGGCAAAAAGCGAGGGCGCTCGGATATGGAGTTTTTGTTGACATTTTTGGAAGGACTGGCATCTTTTATTTCTCCGTGCATGCTCCCGATGATTCCGCTATACCTTTCTTACTTTGCGGGGGATGATGAAACGGACGGGCAAGAAGCACCGATTGCAGCCGATGAAAACACAAAAGCGATTGAAGAAGATCAAATATCGGAGGATGTCGTCTTCTCGTCGGAAAATGCCGCCGAGAAAGACGATGTCATAGAAGAAACAAGCGTAGAGACTTGCTCAAAAGGCGGCGAGGAAAACAAAACAACAAGCAAAAAGAAGTATCGCGTGCTTGCAAGGTCGTTGTTTTTCGTTCTCGGATTTACGCTTATGTTCGTTGTGTTCGGCGGACTTGCGGGACTTGTGAGCGGCTATATAAGCAAACACAAGACCGTTATCAACATTGTTGCGGGAATTGTCGTCATCATATTCGGATTGTCGTACATAGGCCTTTTCAGACTTCCGTTTTTCAAAGGGCTGAAAGGGGTGCGCAAGATAAACGGCATATGGTCCGCATTCTTGTTCGGTATAGTGTTTGCCGTTGGCGTAGGACCGTGCACCGGAGCGTTTTTAGGCTCTGCTCTTGCGCTTGCATCCACTTCGGGAACTGCGGTAAAAGGCATATTGCTGTTGCTGTCTTATTCACTCGGAATAGGAATCCCGTTTATAGTGACCGCGTTGCTTACGGATAGACTGAAAAGACTGTTCGGTTTTATCAAGCGGCATTTCAAGGTTGTAAAAATCGTCAGCGGCAGTTTGCTTGTCGTGATGGGAATCCTGATGGCAGCGGGCGTGATGGACAAACTCGGCGCACTTTTAAGCGTGAGGTGAAGAACAAATGACAAAAAACAATAGAAAGATTATTTTAACGGCGTTGTTAATTCTGCTTTTTGCGGGTGTTGTGGCAGGCGCATATTTCGGATATAAAGCGCTTTCGGGAAAAGCCGAATCGCAAGGTCAGACGCCCTCAATCCAAAACAACGGCAACTACAAAGATTTCGGCGTTGTCGATCAAGACGGAAAGGAAGTTAAACTGTCCGAGTTTATAGGCAAACCAATCGTAATCAACTTTTGGGCGTCTTGGTGCGCGCCGTGCAGATCAGAACTTCCGCACTTTGACAAACTTGCAAAGGAGTATGAGGGCAGGGTCGCTTTTCTGATGGTCAATCTTGCGGGGGAAAAACAAGAAAGCGTAAAAAACTTTGTCCGACAAAACGGCTATACGTTTCCTCTTTATTTCGACACCGCCGAAAGCGGAGCAAAAGCGTATTCGGTGTCGTCAATCCCGAAAACCGTGTTTATAACTGCAGACGGCGATATAGGAGCGGAACGTATAGGCGCAATGAGCGAGGCGGTTTTGAGAAACTATATAGAACAACTATTGAAAAGCAAAGGAGAGTAGAAAAATGATAGTCAATGTCAAAAGGAGCAATTTTCAGGAAGAAGTGATATCGTCGGACAAACTCGTGCTTGTGGATTTGTATGCGCCCTGGTGCGGTCCGTGTAAGGCTCTTGCGCCGATTCTTGAAGAAATAGACAAGAAATATGAAGGTAAAATCAAGGTTGTCAAGGTGAACGTCGACGAGGAAGAAAGCGTTGCCGCAAAATTCGGAATCGCAAGTATTCCCACCGTGATATTCTTCAAAAACGGCAGGACGGTCGGGTCGTTTGTCGGACTGCGCACCGAACTCGAAATCACAAAAATGGTAAATAAATATTTGTAATTTTGCATTTGTTGCAATTTTGTTGCAAATGTATAGCAGTTTTTCGGGGATTTTCGTTTTTTGAATCCTTATACTGAACTCGTAAGCTGAGGCTTGCAATAAACAAAAAGGAGAGCAAAACAATGAAAACCGAAAAATCAATGAAAGCAAAGAAAGTAACCGTGTTGTCAGTTTTGATAGCACTCGCCGCTTTGGCAATAACGCTCATGTCGGTGTTTTTGCCAAAACACTCCGTTGCACAAGCCGGTACGGACAGGGAAGTCAAGACATCTCAAAGCGAGCAAACGCTTTCTCAAATCGAAGATCTCGAAGCGGAATATCAAAAGTCGTTTGACGAACATGCCGAACTTTGGGAAAAGTATTTTGCCGAACTTCAAAAACTTGACGAAATCCCCGACGATTTTGACGAAAAGACCTTTATCTCAAATCTGTCAACCCTGACCGACGACGAAAAGGCAACGCTTTTGAAGAATGTGGAATTGCTCGACGAACTCGACGCAAAACTCGACAAACTCTATGACGAGTTGTTCGACGCGGATGAAGACGCAATGTACGACGATTATTGTCAAAACGGCTGCTGCGATTTTGCAGAAACGGACGAGGATTACTTTGCGGACTTCGACGAGGATATGTCGTTTGTGGAAGACGAGGAGAATTTCTTCGGCGACGACTTCTTCAGAATGTGCGATGAGGCAGAAAGGGCAAACGATGAAGTGCAGGCTCTCAGAAAAGAGTTTGACGACATTGTGGACGCTCGCGCCGAACTTTGGGACAAAGTTTATGCGTCCTATGACGAATTGGACGAAAACTTCGATTATGCAAACTTCGACGAGGCAAAATATATCGCCGAATTGAGTGCGCTCACGGCAGAGGAGAAAGACGCTCTTCTTAAAGATCTTGCCAAACTCGACGAAATCGCGACGAAACTCTCGGCTCTTTGCGGTGCAAATTGCGGAAGATAACTCAAAAAACATCGAACAGCGGATACGCAAAGGCGTTGCTTACGGCAACGCCGATTGCGCGTAGGTGGAATATGGCGCACAGAATTTATATTGCGGACGATGAGAAGAACATCAGGGAACTCCTCAAAAATTTTTTGCAGAGCGACGGATACGATGTGAGCGCGTTTGAAACGGGCGACTCGCTTCTTGACGCTTGTTTTAATGATGAACCAGATCTTGTCATTCTCGACATCATGATGCCGGGGCGGGACGGGATTGAATGTGTGAAAGAATTGAGAAAAAATTCTTCCGTGCCGATAATTCTTCTCACGGCAAAGGACGGCGAACTTGATTATATCAACGGCATCACTTTGGGCGGCGACGACTATCTCACAAAACCTTTTCGCCCGACAATGCTTTTGATGAGAGTGAAGGCACTTTTGAGAAGATCGGAGATGAGCAGCGGCAAAAAATGCAAGGTGCTGAAATACGCCGATCTGACATATTCGGAAGATGAACACACGGTTTTGGCAGACAAAACAGCCGTTTTGCTTACAAAAACGGAAATGAGTTTGTTGGCGTTTATGATGAATGAGCCGCAAAAAACCCACTCCCGCGACAGCCTTTTGGATGCAATTTGGGGCTTTGACGAAGACACCGAAACGCGTGCGATAGACGAAACAATCAGAAGAATAAGAAAAAAACTGTCTGCCGCACATAGCGCAGCGACGATAGAGACGGTGTGGGGGTACGGTTACAAACTCGCACAGGCGGTGAAAGAAAAATGACGAGAATAAAAACAAAAGTATTGTTGACTTGTTTGTGTTCGGTCGCGCTTTTGCTTTGCGTGCTGCTTGTCATTGTGAACGTCGCAATCCCCAAAGATCTCGAAAGGCAGGCGAAAAGGGCAATCGAGCACGAATACACCGCATACGATCCCGAAAGCGACACGAACGGCATCAATTTTTTGAGCGCGAGCGTTGCATATCTCGAAATAGGGCAGACAAACGAGGATCTTGTGTATCTCACCGAAACGGAAAGAGCGGTTTTGGCTTTTTGCAGGAACAAGCAACTCGTCAACGGAGAGTTTGCCCGCATCAGGGATAAGAACAAAAACATAGTGCTTGCGGTGTATTCGTCCGACGAAGACTTTTCAGAAAAATACGAATACGCGCTATATGTAGACATAAACGCAATACTCAACTATGTCGGTTGGCTAAACTGGATGTTTTGCGGGGCGATAGTCGTTGTGGGCGCGGTGATTTGCGCCATAGGACTCAGGCTCGGAAAAACCATCGAAGCGGCGCAGGAAATAAAACAGTCGTTTTTCCAAAACGCTTCGCACGAACTCAAAACGCCGCTTATGGCTATTCAAGGCTATGCAGAGGGGATACAAACAGGCGTTTTGCCACTGAAGGAATCCACCGATATTATCCTTGAAGAAAGCGACAGAATGACTTCGCTCATCGAAGAAATGCTTGCTTTGTCCAAAATCGACTCAGCCCAAGCAAAACCAGTTTTTGCCGAACAAGACGCAGTAACAATCGTGCAAAACGTTTTGTCTTCTTTTGCTCCCGTTTTTGAAAACAGCGGAAAAGAATTGAAAAACGAACTTTGCGACGAAGCGGTGATTTTGTGCGACGAGAGGCAACTAAGAAAAGCGATATCCAATCTTGTCGCAAACGCATTCAGGTTTTGCAAAAGGACGGTGTTTGTAAAATGCTCGGAAAAAGACGGCAACCTCGTTATAAAAGTCTGCGACGACGGAGACGGCATCGCAAAAGAGGACGAGGCTCATATCTTTGACAGGTTTTATACGGGCAAAAAAGGGAACACCGGCATAGGGCTTGCGCTCACAAAAGAGATTGTAAAAATGCACGGCGGAAAAATCACCTCATACAACGCAAACGGGGCTGCGTTCGAGATTGTGTTGCCCAAGAGAAAAGCAGGAAAAAGCAAAAGGCGATATTGAATGCCGTGCGCCGCTGTAATGCGCCGCTTTTTGCGAGGAGACGAGGGAAAGATAGGACGGATAAATAGTCGCACAATATCATAAAACGCGACTGAGACGACGAATTTATCGATTTTTGATTATAAATTTCGTGCGATATCGGCGGCATAACAGTCGAGCGGCACGGAAAAATAAAAAAAAGGAGAGATCAAAATGAAAAAGTACATTTGCGAAGTATGTGGTTGGGTATACGACGAAGAAAGCCAAAGGGAACTCGGCATCCCGTTCGGAGTGGAGTTCGAAGACTTGCCGGATGACTTTGAATGTCCCATCTGCGGAGTAGGGAAAGATCAATTTGCCGAAACAAATTAGCAATCGGCAATCGTGCGGGAGCAGGATGATAGAACACGAATAATGCTCATATCCCCGATACCCGCCGTCCCCGATGAAAGATTTTTGCATGAGGAAAACCGAGAGGTTGGAACACTCGGTTAATGTTGTAATGCTATTTAATATTTGATTTTTAGTCCAAAATAATCTCTTGTATAAAATAAAACGAACTCAAGATTTTCTCTCGGGTTCGTTTTATTCTTGAGTGGTACACCCAGGCGGACTTGTAGCGAGCGAAGTGAGCGTAATAGCGATTGTTGCGCATTGCGCCAATCGCGTCAGCAATGGGTACTAAGTCCGCCTGTGACATACGATAAAACCGCAATATTAATTGCGGTTTTTGAGTGGTACACCCAGGCGGACTTGAACCGCCAACCGTCAGAATCGGAATCTGATGCGCTATCCAGTTGCGCCATGGGTGCATATCGTCGCTTTCGCTTTGTACGCTTGAATTATAGCACACTCATTCGCATTAGTAAACCCAACGCAAAATTTTAGCATGCAATATTTTGGTGACATATCGATAGGTCGGTGATATAATAATAACGAAAATAAAATTTGGGTTGAATCGTGTAGGGGAAACGGATTTTTCTATCCGCAGAAAAAAGGATTTCGCTATTCGAAAAAGCGGAGTTTACTATCCGCAAAAGAGGATTTTACCCTCCGCTGAGGCGGATTTATTGTCCGATTCGTTCGCGCGATTTGACAAAAGAGGCGTTTTATGGACAAAGATATGCAAGAAAAACTTGACGTATTGTCGAAAAAGATAGGCAATACGCCTATTGCGTCGCTTGGCGACGGCATATACGGAAAAGTCGAGGGCAACAACCCCGCCGGCTCGGTTAAGGATAGGGCGGCGTTCTATATGGTTTTGCGCGCGCTCGAAAACGGCGATTTGAAAGAGGGCGGCACTATCGTTGAGGCGACGAGCGGAAACACGGGCATAGGGCTTGCCTACGTCGCGCGCGAACTCGGTCTTAAAGCGGTTATGGTTATGCCCGAAAGTATGAGTAAAGAGCGCAGGGATATGATTGCCGCATACGGCGCGGGGCTTGTGCTTACTCCCGCAAGCGAGGGTATGGCGGGCGCGGTCAGAAAGGCGAAAGAACTTGCCGAAAACGGTGCGTGGCTTGCAAATCAGTTCGGAAACTACGCAAGCGTTGAGGCGCATTTTTACACCACCGCACCCGAAATCTTCTCGCAAGTTCCGACGGCAAAATACGTCGTTGCGGGCGTTGGCAGCGGCGGCACGGCTATGGGCGTGAAAAAGTATATCGAGCAAAACGGCATCGATTGCAAAATGGTTGCCGTCGAGCCGCTTGCAAGTCCGCTTCTCACGCAAGGACACGCGGGCTCGCACAAGATTCAGGGCATAGGCGCAAACTTCGTTCCCGCAATCGTCGATCCGAGCAAACTCGATCAAATCATCGACGTTGCCGACGACGACGCCATACGCACCGCAGGCGAGATATATCGCAAGGCAGGAATCAAGTGCGGAATCTCGTCGGGAGCGGCTTATTTTGCCGCTCAAACGCTCAGAAAGCAAGTTGAAGGCGACATTGTGGTCGTGCTTCCCGACAACGGCGAAAGATATCCCCAAAGCCTTTACGAGTGAGCATAGCGAGCAAAGCATATTGACGAATCGCGCGCTCGGTGCTATGATTTTATAAATCCTTAAACAGAGAGGAATAAATATGGATTTTCAAAGATACTATGACGGCGTAGGCTTGATTGTGGAAAACAAAATCAACAATGCCTTTTCCACTTGTCCGCTTTGCGGCGAAATGAAAGTGGACTGGGAAATCGTGTTCGATTTCAAGGGCGAACTCATTTGCGTGCTTGCAAAATGTCCCCATTGCGGCGGCGTAATCAAGACGATATTCAACTTCAACAACGGCGAAACGCCGTCCTCGTTCACGGTGTCCGAGCAGGGTGAAAACAACCGCAACAACCTTATGCTCGGCGTCAATTACACATTGCCGTCCGCAGGTCGCAGGAGTGAATCCAATGCGCAAAGTGCAACATCCACGCAAGCGCAATCCGCAAAGGAAGGTGGCACGGCAGGGTGGGGCGTACTCGGATTTTTCTTTCCTCTGATAGGTTTCATCCTTTGGCTCGTGTGGAAAGAGGACTATCCCGCAAGGTCGAAAAGCGCAGGAATAGGCTGCCTCGTTTCGGTATGTCTGAGCGTTTTAGGCGGCATACTTTACGGCATAATTCTCGGCATAATTTTGGCAGCAGGCTCGGGTCCCGACTATGCGGCGGTGTTTCCGTTGCTGTCTATGCTGATATAGAAAAACAAGCGAAAAAAGCAAATCGCATAATTCAGTGCATTTGTGCAAATAAGTGTTTTATATGCTCAAAATGCAACGATAAATGTTGATTTATGCAAAAAGCGAAGCAATCTTGCTTCGCTTTTTAAGTGTCTCAATCTTGTCCAAACGTACAAAAAAACAGCACCTTTTCGGTGCTATTTTCAAATCTCTTTTCTGCCTATAAGATAGTCCACGCTGACGTCGAAAAAATCTGCGAGTTTCCAAAGACTTTCAATCGACGGTTCTTTCTTACCGTTGAGCCAGTTGCAGACGGTGCTTTGGTTTACACCGATTCCGTTTGCGAGTTTGCTTTGATTCAAACCTTCGAATTTGAGCAACTCGTTTATGCGTTGAATTATCATTACTTCCATATTGACATTATATGTCTATGGGCATATAATATTCTTAATACTTGCCCTTGGGCAATTTTTATAAGGAAGGATGCTATGATAACCTTTTCACATTCCTGCGATACATATAATGCGGAAGTAAAAATAGCCAAGAAATTGCTTTCTACAAAAAAACTGATTTTAATTTTGCCGACGGTGTTACTTGTTTTTTTATCGATTGCTCTTACGATTGTATTCCGAAATTTGGCGTTATTATCGATGGTTCTTGCGGTCGGAATATATTTTTTGGTTATGCTTTTAGTTATTTCGGTTGAATTTTCAAAATTGTGTAAAAAAATTGTCGAGAAATATTGCGATTTTTATAAGATTAAAGAGGAAGATAGAATAATGCTCGACAATATGATAACATCGGGTATGCCTTATTCATCGTTGCAGAAATTGCAGGGTACATTGTATGCACCGTTTGAACAGTTGCCTGCATCGTTGTGCGAAATTACAAATGATAATCAGGGCTTCATAAAAGTGATTTACACAGGAAACAACTTGTATGCGTGGACGAGTCCGGAAGCACTTTGTTTTATTTCGGCAAAACCATTGGCTGTCAACAAATTGCGCTTGATGAAGACGTCAAAAGACACTTTCTTAGATTTAATACGTTCGGATTTTGGCTGCCTAATAGTTCCCCTGAAAGAGATAGACCATTATAGAGAATGCGTTATGGTGTGTTCTTTTGGCGCGAATAACTTGTGCAAATTCACATTCAGCGATTCTATAATGCTTGACCATTTGATTCCAAGAAAAGATTTCTATTATCAATCAAAGAAGAAAAGCGAATTAAACATTTAAGTTGCATTTTATTCCCTCGCTTTACATACCGACGGCGAAATGCTAAAATGTCCTTATGGACGAAAAGAAAAAACGAGTTGTCGTCGGTATGTCCGGCGGCGTGGATAGCGCGGTTGCCGCTGCTCTTTTGAAGGAGCATGGTTTTGACGTTGTGGGACTTTATATGTCCAACTGGAAAGAAACCGACCAAAGCGGTTGCTGTACCGGCGAGCAGGACTGGACGGACGTTCGATATATCTGCGACAAAATCGATATTCCGTATTACTCGGTGGATTTTTCCGAGCAGTATATGAACAACGTTTTCAAACTTTTCGTTGACGAGTACAAGAAGGGCAGAACGCCAAACCCCGACGTGCTTTGCAATCGCGAGGTCAAGTTCGGACCGTTTGCGGATTTTGCGCGCGAACTCGGCGCGGATTATATCGCTACCGGGCACTATTGCAGAATAAGGCACGACGGCGACACGCATTATTTGCTTCGAGCAAAGGACGACAACAAGGACCAGACGTATTTTCTCAATCAGGTTTCGTCCCGTCAACTTCGTGACGTTATCTTCCCGCTCGGCGATATGACCAAACCCGAAGTCAGGCAACTCGCGCTCAAATTCGACATTCCCGTCGCAAAGAAAAAGGACAGCACGGGCATTTGCTTTATCGGCGAGCGCAATTTCAGACAATTCCTTTCGCAATATATTCCGATGAAGGACGGCGACATCGTTACGCAAGATGGTAAAGTTGTCGGAAGACATCACGGCGTATATTTTTACACGCTCGGTCAGCGTAGGGGACTCGGCATAGGCGGAAGCGCGGACGGCAACGGCGAGAGATGGTTTGTTCTCGGCAAAGACGTTGCAAAAAACCTGCTTATCGTTTCGCAAGGCGAGGACGATATTCTTTTCAAAGACGGACTCGTCACCGAGGGCTTTAATTTCATTACGCCACCGCCAGCAAAAGAGTTCGATTGCGAGGTGCGCATAAAACATCGTCAACCTTTGCAAAAGGCGCGCGCAGAGATTTTGGAAAACGGCGACGTAAGAATAGTGTTCGAACAGAAACAACGTGCGATTGCAGAGGGACAATATGCCGTCGCGTATTACGGCGAAATTTGTCTCGGGGGCGGCGTGATAAATCATTCGTTCGATTTGTAAGCGCAAAATATATTAAGAAAACGAGAATCTTGTCGAAACGGCAAGGTTTTTTGTTGCAAAAATTCCGAACCGAGAACGGGAAGAGAAATTTGTTTCGCGTTGTCGTAAAACGAATGCACGGCAGGGTTGCTATATGATTGCAATAAGATATTGTGCGGCTTATTCCGCATGCGACCACATATATATATGAACGTGCGCGCGTGTATGCGCGCGCACGCGCACGCTATGCGCACACATAACCGCACATAATTGATAAGGTTGTCACTTCGCCCTCTAAACAGTGGGAATTTAAGACAGAATGTTTGATTTTTCAATATGGGAAGAAAAACTTAAAAAAATTGCAAAAACCGTCAAAAAACGCTTTACAAAAAAATCTCAAAGGATTATTATATGCAGGCTGTCGTGAGCAGTAAGCAAGTTTCAAATTGTGGTGTAAGCAAAGAGCAAACACAACATTTTGAGATGAAAAAAGTTTTGAAAAAAACTTAAAAAAATTTCTTTGAAAACTTCGAAAAATCGTTGACAAAGAATATTGCTTATGATAGTATATGAAAGCTGTCACAAATTGACGGCAACGAACCTTGATAATTGAACAATATTTGGAAAAGCGATTTTTAATGTGAATTAAATCATTAAATAACGTCTAAAAACCTTTGAACAAAAAGTTATAGGACAGTCAAGATTGAACTCAAGAGTTTGATCCTGGCTCAGGACGAACGCTGGCGGCATGCTTAACACATGCAAGTCGAACGGACTGATTCCCTTCGGGGATGAAAGTTAGTGGCGAACGGGTGAGTAATGTATGAGCAACCTGCCTCTGTCAACGGGATAACAGTTGGAAACGACTGCTAATACGGTATATGACCACGGCACCGCATGGTGCAGCGGTAAAAGATTTTATCGGACAGAGATGGGCTCATATCCCATTAGGTAGTTGGTGAGATAACAGCCCACCAAGCCGACGATGGGTAGCCGAGCTGAGAGGCTGATCGGCCACATTGGGACTGAGACACGGCCCAGACTCCTACGGGAGGCAGCAGTGGGGAATATTGGGCAATGGGCGAAAGCCTGACCCAGCAACGCCGCGTGAGGGAAGAAGGTTTTCGGATTGTAAACCTCTGTCCTAAGGGACGAAGGAAGTGACGGTACCTTAGGAGGAAGCCCCGGCTAACTACGTGCCAGCAGCCGCGGTAATACGTAGGGGGCGAGCGTTGTCCGGAATGACTGGGCGTAAAGGGCGTGTAGGCGGCAGTATAAGTCCGGAGTGAAAGTCCTGCTTTCAAGGTGGGAATTGCTTTGGAGACTGTACAGCTTGAGTGCGGAAGAGGTAAGTGGAATTCCCAGTGTAGCGGTGAAATGCGTAGAGATTGGGAGGAACACCAGTGGCGAAGGCGACTTACTGGGCCGTAACTGACGCTGAGGCGCGAAAGCGTGGGGAGCGAACAGGATTAGATACCCTGGTAGTCCACGCTGTAAACGATGAATGCTAGGTGTTGCGGGTATCGACCCCTGCAGTGCCGCAGTAAACACAATAAGCATTCCGCCTGGGGAGTACGGCCGCAAGGTTGAAACTCAAAGGAATTGACGGGGGCCCGCACAAGCAG
>CAVKUX010000012.1:0-9730 GCA_963659595.1 Anaeroplasmataceae bacterium
GTGTTGTAGCCAAAGCGAACGAGGCGGATTGCCTCGCAAACGCCGAAGTCCAAACACCTGAGGAAGGGGGGAAGTTCAAATTCAAACGAGTCCTTGTTCGAAGCGTAAAAGCAAGATATTTGAAGAAAGCAAAAGAGGAACTACAATAATGTACGAAGATTTCAAAAGCGGTTTTATTTGCATTGCGGGACTTGCCAACGCAGGTAAGTCCACTCTCACAAACGCGCTTGTGGGCGAAAAAGTGTCCATAGTTTCTTGGCGTCCTCAAACCACCAGAAACAAACTTTTGGGCATTATCAACGGCGACGGCTACCAAATGGTGCTTATCGACACGCCCGGTATTCACAAAGTGCGCAACCATCTCGGACAATATATGATGCAAGCGGTTGAAAACTCGCTCAAAGACGTGGACGGCGTGGTGTACGTCATCGACGCTGCAAAGGGTATGCAAAAAGAGGACTACGAATTTCTCGAAAAGAACGCGAGCAAAGTTCCCGTGGTCGTGGCTCTCAACAAAGAGGACTGCGTGACAAGAGAAACCATGTTCGAATCCCTTGAAAAACTCAACAAAATCGCAGATTTGAAAGCGGTTGTGCCTATCTCGGCAAAGAAAGAGGACAACCTAGAACCGCTCAAAGCGGAACTTGTATCTCTTCTTCCCAAAGGCGCTCCGATGTACCCCGAAGATATGTACACCGAAAGCAGTATGCGCTTTATGGCAACCGAGATTATCCGCGAAAAAGCGCTTTATCTTCTCGACAAAGAAGTGCCGTACGGCATAGGCGTTTACATCAACAAATTCGAGGAAAGAGAGGGGCAACCCATAATCGACATCGACGCGGATATAATTTGCGAGAAGCAGTCGCACAAGGCGATAGTCATCGGCAAGGGCGGCGAAATGCTCAAACAGATTGCGACGAAGGCTCGCCACGACCTCGAAGAAATGACGGGCGAAAAGGTGTTTTTGACCTTGTACGTCAGAGTCAAAAACGAATGGCGCGACGACGACAGAATTATGAAAGAACTCGGCTACGACCTCAAAGCCCTCAAAAAGGACTGACGAGCCGCAAATAAGCCGAAAATCATGGAATATAAAATGTAAAATCGCGGATAATGCGGATGTTTCTGCACATACTGACATCGTGAACAAACGAGAATTGTGGGAAATGTTTGCAAAGACCGGAGACGTCGAAGTGTACGGAATGTACCTTGCGATGAAGGAATACGAGGATAACTCGCAGATGTTGCGAGGGGAAAATGCAAACAGCCGATGTAAAAGTTAAAGCCGTCGTGACGAGGGCAGTACCTTACAACGAGAGTGATATGATTGTCACTCTTGTCGGCGTTGACACGGGCGTTTTGACCGCAACTGCGAAAGGTTGTCTCAAACCGAAAGCAAAACTGCGCTACGCCGCCGAGCCAATGAATTTCGGCGACTACGTTTTGAGCGGCAGAAACGGAAGATACGTCATCACCGAGTGCAGTCAAATCGAATCCTTTTCCAAAATAACGGCGGATATGGAAAGGTATTACGCCGCATCTTTGGTTCTCGAAACCTTGCAAAAGGGTTCGAGAGAGGCAAATCCCGACCTTTTTATCCTCTCGCTCAAAACCCTCGATACGCTTGCGCAAGGCGAGGAAGAAGCGGACGATACGATACGCGATTTTCTGCTCGGTTTTTTGGATATATCGGGAAACAGCCTCGACTTTGCGCATTGCAACGTCTGCAAGTGCGACATCGACTCGAACGCATATTTCAAGGACGCGGACGGAATCGTCTGCGAGCATTGCAGGGGACTTGACGGAATCCTCATCGACAATGTCACAAGGGCATATCTTGCAAAACAATCGGATACGACGCATCCGCTCAAAATCAAATCAAATATTTTGCTTGCGGATTTTGTATATATGACGACAGGAGTGCGCATAAGCACTCACTATTTTACGGAGCAACTATGAAAAACAAAGGATTTTTTGTGAAAATCATTGCGCTTACGCTCACGGTATGCACTCTCTTTGCGTGCGTGGCTTTGCTCGTTTCCTGCGACAAGGACGAAGTGAAAGCAAAGACCGTCGAAGACATCTTCAAGTCCACTCAAAGCAATCCCGAATTCAGCGGCGTCAAGAGAGAATTTACTCTCGACACCGGTTGGTCGGTTTACACCACGAGCGCGGCAAAAAGCACCCAAGCGGTCAACGTAAACAGCGACGTGGGCTACATAACAAGCATCGACGCATTTGTCGTTAGCAACGGCAGCGTGCTTTCGGTTGTCAAGTGCGGAGATACGCGAGAGTATTTCGACGGCGGTATGAAAGGTATGATTTTGCCTGCCTCGCTCGGCATTTCCGCTTTGAGAGTAAAAGACGGACTTATCGCGTGCAAGTTTAACGACTACACGGCAGGCGTATTCGATTCAAACGGCAGGACGGTGCTTTCGCGCACAAAAATAGACTGGTCGTCAAACAGCGGCGCAGGCATAGACACAATCCTCAAAATCCTTGACGGCGGACTTGTCGCAGTCAACCCGACATATGACAAGAGCGGCACGAGCGGATATACTTCGATTTATCGTCCTACTGTCGACAGCGAACTTTCAAAATGCGGAACACTCGTTGCAAAACTCGAAAACGCAAACGGCACTCTCACGGGCGTCAAGGGCTTTGACGGCAAGTACGTCACCGTCACCGGCAACACGGCAGGGGATTACATCTTCGCCGTTCCGAGCAGCGTTTCGGGCGAGGTTGGCACCACGACGGCAACGGCAAACGGTACGGTCGCGGACAACGATAAAGACGACTACTACGGCGAAATAACATATATGGGCGGCGGAAAATTCTTTATCCACCAAGACTGGACGGTCGAAAAGGACGAGGATTACACCTATTACGACGGATTCGACTATTACGTTTTCTCTCGCAGAATCTACACGCCCGACAACGACAAATCTTCCGAATACACCAAAAACGCCGACAAGGTTTTCATTTATCTCGAAAACAATTACTATGACGGCGACAAGGCGGGTATCGCGACTTCGCAATACCTCAAAGACGGATTCACATACGCAAGTTACGGCTTGACAATAATCGACAAAGTTGGCTATTACGACCAGTTTATCCTCGACGAAAACCTCAATATCGTTATGTCGCTCACGGGCAACTACGGCATCACGATCAAGGATCAAAAGAAGGAAAAAGTCGGCTATTACGACCTCGTTATGCAATGCGTGGACGGCTACTATTATAACCCCGTGCTTCCCAGCGAATTCAACGTCTACGACAAGGACGGCAACAAGATAGGGCATAACGACCGCAACGACATTCAACAACAGGAACTTTCAAACGGTGTTTTCGTTGTTGCAATCAACGATCCCGACGACACCTCGTCCAATCCCGAAAAACTTTACGGTGCATTCAACCTCAAAGGCGAAGTCGTCGTGCCGTTCAACTACCTCTCGCTTTCGGCGTTCAGAGGCTCGTACACGGTGGGTAAAGCCAAAAACGAGGAAGGCGTGGCAACGTGGTATATCGTCGGCAGCGACGGCAAGCAAATCACGCAAATGACGGACGGCTCCACGCCTCTTTCAAAAGACGAAATCGCAACCGACTCGAGCGGCAACTTCATCTACAAAATCGGATGCTATATGTTCAAGGTCGACAGCGGTGAGAAGGATTCCAACAACAAAATAATCTACAAATACGGCATCAAAAACTTCAATCCCAACGTCAACAAAAACGTCGTTATGAACGCAACTATGAGCGCGGGAAGCGTGCTTTATGCGCCCACGTCCTCGCCGAGCAACGTGTTCGTGTTCGACAAAGTAACGGTGGGCAACAACGTCAGTTACACCGTGTACAGACTCATCTAAGTCAGGACATAAAAATGATTACTACAATCGAAAAAGCAAGCGACGCAATCCGAAAGGGCGAAAAAATAATCAACGAGGGCGGACTTGTCGTTTTCCCGACGGAAACCGTGTACGGACTCGGCGCAAACGCCTTTGACGAGAGCGCGGTCGCAAAAATATTCGAGGCAAAGGGCAGACCGCAAGACAATCCGCTCATCGTGCATATATCCTCGCTCGAACAAGTCAAGGACATCGCAAAGGATATCCCCGACAAGTTCTACGAACTTGCTTCTCGCTTTATGCCCGGTCCGCTCACCGTGATACTCAACAAGAGCGACAAAATCCCGTATGTCGTCACCGCAGGCGGCGAAACTGTTGGCATCCGTATGCCAAACAACAAGTGGGCGCGCGAACTTATTTCAAACAGCAAACCGCTCGCCGCGCCATCCGCAAACCGCTCGAAACACATCTCGCCCACGACCGCGCAACACGTTTACGAGGACTTGCAAGGGCGTGTGGAACTCATCTTGGACGACGGTCCGTGCGGCGTGGGTATCGAATCCACCGTGCTCGACCTCACTTGCGACACGCCTACGATACTTCGTCCCGGTGCGATAACCGCAGATATGCTTCTCGACATCGTGGGGCAGGTCAGCCAAAACGGAAAGGTTATCAAAATCGCAAAAGCCCCCGGTATGAAATACACGCACTATGCGCCCGTTGTCGAAACCGTTATGGCGGAAAATATCGACCACGCAATCTCGCAGTACGACAAAATAACGGCGGAGGGCAAAAATCCC
The DNA here is from genome assembly GCA_963659595.1 of Anaeroplasmataceae bacterium. GTDB lineage: Bacteria > Bacillota > Clostridia > Christensenellales > CAG-917 > CAG-475. The sequence continues at coordinate 4,646 of CAVKUX010000012.1, forward strand.
GTCATAGTCGCTCGCGATATTTTCAGAGACAAGGTCAAAGACCGTGCGCAAATCTCGCTCGGAATCACCGTAGAGGACTACACCCGCAACGTGTACTCTGCGTTGCATACGGCTGAAAAAGAGTACGACTACATAATCATCGAACACCTTGACGGAACGGGTCTGGAAGCGTCGGTTATGAACAGGGTCGAGAAAGCCGCAGGGGGTAAGAGCGTATGAAAGTGCTTTTCGTATGCTCGGCAAACACTTGCCGCTCGCCTATGGCGGAATATATGTTCAAAGCGTTTTTGCGAGCAAGAGGCGTAGAGGACGTGGAAGCGGACAGCGCAGGCTTGATACTCTCAAACGACCGATTAAATCCCTTCTGTCTTGCAACGCTCGACAGACACGGCGTGCCGTACTTCGACAAACAAGCCAAGTTTTGCACCAAACAACTATTCAAAAAGGCTGATTTCGTATTCGTAATGACGGAATATCACAAACAAGTTCTCGTACAAAACTACGGCAAAAAGCGCAATCTTCTCGTGCTTTCCGACCTTCTCGGACAAGACGTTCCCGACCCCTACGGACAGGGCGTCGAGGCTTACGAAAACGTGTATAGAATCCTTTGGAACGGTCTCGATTCCATTTACCGCACGACGCAAAAAACAGACGACTGAACGTCTGTTTTTCGTTTGCTCGATTTTTTGATTGTAATTAATTTATCCGATTAGATCGCCGATTTTGGAATTTTACAACCGAGTTCAAAAGTCTGCAATTTTGATTTTTTTCGTTTCGTCATCTCGTTTTTTCACATTCGACGTCAAAGTGGTCTTTGAGCAGTTGCTTGAAAATTTTGATGTGTATTTCCTCGTCGAGAATGATTCGTTCGAGCAGCATTTTCACGCTGTCCGAGGACAAATTCAAAATTGTGCGCTCGTAGTTCATAATCGCGTTTTGCTCGGCGAGTATGTTTTCTCTTAGGTATCTTTTTGGGTCGAGTGTGTAGTTTGCAAAACTTCCGTTCCAGTATGTGCGCGCGCCCATAACAGGGTAGCCGCCGAGTTTGTATATGGTTTTGCCCAGCAGTTCGTGATGTCGCATCTCACTCATCGCAATGCCTTCGAGAGCCTCTTGAATGTCGGGATATTTCGGCGTTATGTAAAGTTGAAAACAGTATGTCAAAACAGCGGTCAATTCTCCCGACGAACCCGAGTATACCGGCATCAGAAGTTTGGATTCGGCAACGTTTTGCTCGACTTCGATTTCGGGGTACGGCAATTCGCTTGCGTATTTTGATAAGTCCATATTTCACCTCTCTTGATTTTGCACATTATATTCGCCTCGCGCAAATTGTGTGCAATCTCAAAAAAAGTTGCCGTCATGCGGCAATTAACGTTCAAAATATATATAAAACCGCTTGCAAAATGACTTTTCGTGTGCTAAAATTTCAAAGTAACTTTTAGGAGGTATAGATATGCTTGATACATTGAACGCAATCCTTCTTGCTGCCGAACAAGGCGTGAGATATGCGGATTATGAAATATGTTTGAAAGTGTTTCTCATATTGATGGTGGTTGCCGCTGTTGCAATCATCGTCGTAATAATGATGCAAAAAGGCACAAACGACAACGTTGGCGTCATCACGGGCGCGAGCGATACTTACTACGGCAAGAACAAGTCGACCAACAAGGAAAACATTTTGAAAAAGATCACCTTCGGTCTTTTCGCCTTCATTATGGTTTGCTCGATCATCTGCTTCGTAATGTGGGGTCTCATCTCACAAGGTGCTTAATCTTCACTCTGTAAAGTATCGAACGGCTCGTTTTGCGAGCCGTTTTGTTTTATTCGGCAAAAGACGAGATTTTTTGATTCGTCCCGCTCTTGAATAACTCGGTTGAATATTATATAATAAAAGTATGATAAACGTAGTTGCAACAAACAAAAAAGCCTATCACGACTATTTCGTCGAGGACACCTACGAGGCAGGCATTGCGCTCGTCGGTTGCGAGGTCAAATCCATACGGCAAGGCGCGGTCAATCTTCGCGACAGTTTCGTCATAATCAAAAACGGCGAAGTTTTTATGCTCGGCGCGCATATCTCGCCCTACAAAATGGGCAGTTACAACAACGTCGACCCTCGCCGCACCCGAAAACTTCTTCTCAACCGCTCTGAAATCAACAAACTTCGCGGCAAAGTCGAGCAAAAAGGGTATACGCTCATTCCTCTCAAAGTCTATTTTAAGGACGCTCTCGTGAAAATCGAACTCGGTCTTTGCAGAGGCAAGGAACTTCACGACAAGCGCGAAGCGATAAAAGAGAAGGAAAACAAGCGCAATTTGCAACGAGTGATGAAAGAATACAACAGATAAGTCGGCTCGCCGACACGTTGCGGTTTCAAAACTCGCTTGATATTTCAAATCACAGAACAACAAAAAACACAAAAACATCAAAAAAACGCGCCGAAAGCGCATAAGAGGCAGCATATGAAAAGAATAGAAACAACTTGCGTACAAGGCGGCTATACGCCAAAAAACGGCGAGCCGCGCCAAATCCCCATCATTCAAAGCACGACATTTAAGTACGACACCAGCGACGATATGGCAAAACTGTTCGACCTCGAGGCGAGCGGCTATTTCTACACTCGTCTTCAAAATCCCACGAACGACTACGTTGCCGCAAAAATCGCCGAACTCGAAGGCGGTTGCGCCGGTATGCTCACATCGTCGGGTCAAGCGGCAAACTTCTATGCCGTGTTCAATATCGCCAACGCAGGCGACCACGTCGTTTCGACAAGTGCGATTTACGGCGGAACTTACAACCTTTTCAACGTGACTATGAGAAAAATGGGCGTGGATTTCACCTTCATTTCCCCCGACAGCACGGAGGAAGAAATCGAAGCCGCATTCAAGCCTAACACCAAGGCTGTTTTTGCCGAAACAATCGCAAATCCTGCGCTTAGAATGTTCGATATCGAGTTGTTTGCAAAGGTTGCGCACAAGCACGGCGTGCCTCTTATCGTAGACAACACGTTTGCAACGCCGATAAACTGCCGTCCGATAGAGTGGGGTGCGGACATCGTCACGCATTCCACGACGAAGTATATGGACGGACACGGTGCGGCTGTTGGCGGCGCAATCGTTGACGGCGGCAAGTTCGATTGGCTCGCGCATGCGGATAAATTCCCGGGACTTTGCACACCCGACGAGAGTTATCACGGCATAACCTACGCCGAAAAATTCGGCAAGGGCGGCGCGTTTATCACAAAATGCACCGCGCAACTTATGCGAGATTTCGGATCCATTCAAAGTCCGCAAAACGCTTTCTTGCTCAATCTCGGTCTTGAAAGTCTGCACGTCAGAATGCAACGCCATTGCCAAAACGGTCTTGCAGTTGCAAAATATCTTGCGAGCGACAAGCGTATATCGTGGGTGAAATATCCATCGCTTGAAGGCGACAAGGACTTTGAGCTTGCAAAGAAGTATTGCCCGAACGGCACTTGCGGCGTCGTAAGTTTCGGCGTAAAGGGAGGAAGAAAAGCGGCGGAAGAGTTTATGAAAGGACTCAAACTCGTCGCAATCGAAACCCACGTTGCCGACGCGCGCAGTTGCTGTCTGCATCCTGCAAGTTCCACGCACCGCCAACTCACCGACGACGAACTTATTGCGGCAGGCGTTTCGGGCGACCTCGTGAGACTTTCTTGCGGTCTTGAAAGCGCACTTGATCTCATATACGATATAAAACAAGCGCTCGACAATGCGCATATCGAGGCGTAAAGAGGTGGTTCTATGCCTTTAATTATCCCAAAACAACTGCCGGCATACAAAATTCTCACCGACGAAAAGATTTTTGTTATGGACGAAACAAGGGCGACAAGACAGGACATCCGCCCCATCGAGATTCTGATTCTCAATCTTATGCCCACAAAGGAAACCACCGAAACGCAACTCATAAGGCTGCTTTCAAACTCGCCGCTTCAAATCAACGTTACGCTTATCAGGACGGATTCCTATGAGCCTACGCACGTTTCGATAGGGCATATGATTCGCTTCTACAAGAGCCTCGACGAGATAAAAAGAATGAAGTTTGACGGCATGATCGTCACCGGCGCACCCGTCGAAACCATACCCTTTGAGGACGTGAAGTATTGGAAGGAACTCGAACAGATTTTCGACTTTGCGGACAAAAACGTAACAAGCACAATCTATATATGCTGGGGCGCGCAAGCGGCTCTTTACCACAAATTCGGCATACAAAAGAGGAAATTGCCTCAAAAACTTTTCGGCATATATCCTGCGCACGCCGTCGTTGAAAACGATATGCTTTTGAAGGGAATGGACGACATTTTCTACATTCCGACTTCTCGCCATACCGCCATCGACGAGGAAGCCTTGCGCAAGGTTCAGTCCGTCAAGATTCTTGCCGAATCGCCCCAAGCCGGCGTAGTCATCGCCAAGACCAACGACAACAAATCCTTTTTCTTCACGGGTCACAGCGAATACGACCGTTTTACCCTCAAATCCGAGTACCTGCGCGACCTCGAAAAAGGCTTGCCCATCTCCAAACCCGTCAATTATTTCCTCGACGATTCTCTTGACAACGTGGATATGAAGTGGCGTAGCGCGGCGAATTTGTTGTTTTATAATTGGTTGAATTATTACGTTTACCAAGTCACCCCATTCAATCTTTGAGTGTGCTATTTGGCGTGATACTGCGTCAACGCACCTTGCCCGTCAACTCATTTACGCCAAGTAAATTAGGGTTGCCGTTCAAGGTGCGCTTTCTTGCCTGACGCTCAAATATCGCACTCAAAGGTCAAAGGGGCTACAAGCAAAAAACATTTTTTCAATAAACATATTTATCCATTTAATATTCTAACATCACAACATTTAACTTTCTGCCATCATATTAATCACTTTCTCGTTTATATTCGGTTTCGCACTCGTGTTCGAGTTCGTCAAAGGCTTTCGGTGAGGCGATTGTGTCATTGCCGAGCGGGGTCAAAGAGAGTAGGGCGAGAAAAAGTAGCAACGTACCCGACACGATATAATAAATTTTAAGCGGCGTTAGGAACGATACGGCAATCAACACCGTGCCAGAAAAAAG
>CAVKUX010000012.1:9761-25234 GCA_963659595.1 Anaeroplasmataceae bacterium
TTGCGACGAGAGAGTATCGCTTGCAAAAGCGAAGATACGGAAAATTTTTGTTTTTGCTTTTTCAATACGGGCAGGGCGTTGCGCTTTTCAAGAAACTTGTACACTTGCTTCGTTTTTACGATTTCAATCTTGACGTCTTGAAGATTTGCAATTTGCCACGCCTTTCTGTCAATGCTTTTCGTAATGAGATAAACGTGGCTTTTGTCGTGCTTTTTTGCAAGTTTGCACACGTTTGCTATGTCGCTTCCGCCAAGCGGTGAAAACTTGAAATTTGCGATAATTATACTGTTTTCAAGTAAAATATAATTACCACCGTTCTCGATTTGCGCATTTTTTAGAGAACTTACAAGCAAATCGATGATATATTCGCCGCCTCTTATGCAAAACTCGGTTTCGAGCCTGTCGTATGTGTAAGGCTTTTGATTCTTCTTTGAAAAGTAGCGTATGCTGAAAACAATCGCAAGCGAAAAGGCAACCGAAAATATCAACGCACCGACCGCGTTTTTGAAAAGCAAAGCCGCCCATACGAACGTCGTAAGGGTGACGATTATGCTCAAACTTATATAATCTACGGCTTTTGACATACCGTTATTTTTGCCCGAAATCCCTTTTCAAATACGCAAAATTCGCAGAAAAAAATTATAAAATTATGACGATAGTTCAACAAAAAATTAGCGATAAATGCAATGTAAAACAATCAAAATCAAGCGACTTGCAGCGGATGAATAATTCGAAAATTAAACGGATATGTTGCGAGTTCTTGAATTATTTTTTATGGCGATGTATAATCGAAACATGGAAAAGACTTTGGTTTTCGGCGGGGCGTTCGACCCCGTACACAAAGAACACGTCGCAATGTGCAAAAACGCAATGCTTAGGCTCGGAATATCCAAACTCGTGCTTGTGCCGACGGTTACGCCGCCTCACAAAAGCGCGGGATTTTTGAGTTTCGAGCAACGTTGCGATTTGCTTAAAATCGCATTCGAGAGTGTGGATTTCGTCATTGACGACGTCGAAAACGTGCGCGGAAAAGACAATTACAGCGCGCTCACGCTTCCGATTTTGAAAGAAAAATACGGCGATATAGTTTATCTCGTGGGCGGCGACAGCCTCGAATATTTCGACACTTGGTATCATCCCGAAGCCATCGTCAAGGTATGCCCGATTGCCGTTTGTCAAAGGGAAGGCTTCGACGATATTGCAATGCGCGCGCAATACCTCAAACGAAAATTCGGCGGCGAATTTATTTTGCTCGACTACGTCGGAAAAGACGTTTCTTCGTCCGAAGTGCGTGCAAAACTTCTTATGGGCGACGAACCCGACGAAATCGACGAGAAAGTTCTATGCGAAATTCGCAAAAAAGGAATGTTTTGCGAGTATAAAGAAATGGCGGAAAAACTACATTCCTATCAGCCCGACGAACTTTTTGCGCACAGCAAAGCCGTCGTTCTAACTGCGATGAGACTCAACTCGCGCCATAATTTGAAGCAGGATTTCACGAAAGTTTTTCTTGCTTGCTTCTTGCACGACAACGCAAAAAAACGCCCGTCTTTGGACGGTTTCGACGTGCTGCCAGACGCAGTCGGAACGCCCGTTTTGCACCAGTTTCTCGGCGCGGAAAAGGCGCGACGCGATTTCGGAATCACCGACGAAAGCGTACTCGACGCAATACGTTATCACACCACCGCAAAAGCGGATATGACTATGCTCGAAAAACTCGTGTACACCGCGGACAGCGTGTCTTTCGACAGAACGTACGAGCCGATTCCTCAAATTCGAGAAATTGCTATGCGCGATTTCGACGAGGGTTTCAAGGCGGTTTTGAAATATACGTACGACAAGGTGAGCGCAAGCGGAAAGCCTATGCACCCGCTCACTCTCGACGCAGTGAAGTGCTATCTCGGCGATTATTGCAAAAATTGACCGTTGAAAAGCGCGCGATTGTGTGCTAAAATCGTTGTATAAAGACGCTACGCAATAAAACTTGCAACCAAACACGTTTTTTGCACACGATAAATACTATACCAAAGAACCTCGCACGTTTTTGCGAGAGGAGGATTTTATGGAACCTATTGAAATGAAAGACATCGTTTGCGCCGCACTCGACGAACATAAAGCCGTTGATATCACCGTTTTGGACGTTGCGCACCTGACAGTTATGACTGACTATTTTGTCATTTGCACGGCAAAGAGCAACAAGCAAGTCAAGGCTCTTGCAGAGTTTGTCGAAGAAAAAATGAGCGAAAACGGCGTCGAACCCACGCATACGGACGGTATGGGCGAGGGCAAATGGGCGGTGCTCGACTACGGCGGCGTTATCGTGCATATCTTCAACGACGAAACGAGAATGTTCTATTGCCTCGAAAAACTTTGGGCGGACGGCAAAAACGTCACAAAGTATAATTCCTAACTAAACGCAAATTTCGCAAGAAACATTCAAAAAAGCCTCTCTTGAGGCTTTTTTGAATGTTTTGCAGCGATTTAATGCGAATTTTATTGCGCTTCGTTTTGTTGAACTGCGCATATCAACGCTGTTTTGTGGCGATTTAATACGGATTTTATTGCGCTCTCGATAGGACTTTTTCAAATAATTCCGCTTTTTGATCGTCGGTCATATCGTCTTTGATTTTTCTGTATACGTCGATGTCCAAAGTCACGAAAACGTCCGCTTTCGTTTGCTTTGACAAGTCGAATTTCGTTGTTTGCAAAAATGCGTCGCGCTCGCTTTTGAGGTAAAACGGGGAAGAAATCAATGCCACGACGTATGCGTTGCCATACGCAAAACAGCGTGCGCCTACGACTTTCGGGTTTGAAAGGGCGAGGGCGGCTACGCTTTTTACGGTCACTTCGCCCGTTTGCATATAATCTTGAACGTACGGCGTTTGATTCGTGTATTCCATACTTAAATTATGGCTGTATTCGACGGTTTAATACTTCGATTTCACATTGTGCTTGACATACGGACTTTAAGGGCATATTATAAAGGTGCTTCGGGGCGAGGTGAAAATCCTCACCGGCGGTATAGTCCGCGAACACGCATTGCGTGCCGACAAGGTGCAATTCCTTGACCGACGGTAAAGTCCGGACGGAAGAAGCGACGTATTTTGCATTTCAATTTACGTTTGCGCCCTCGAAGGCGCATTTTTTTATGCTTTTGCAAATTTTCAAAAGTGCGCCGAAGGAGAAAAATGGGCAAAAAGACAAAGGGAACGCAGCAAGCGAATATTCTCGATTCCGACGACAAAAAAATTGAAAAAGCCAAAGTCACCAAAGAGGATATAAAAAAGACGTTCGAGCGATTCAAAAATCCGCGTTTTTCAACCGCATATATCACGAAAATGGCGATGTTGACGGCTCTTGCGTTTATTTTGTATGCTTATGTCAAATTCAATTTACCGAGCGTTTTCCCGGCATTTTTGGATATTCAAATCAGTGAACTTCCCGCATTGTTGGCAGGCTTTGCAATGGGGCCCATTAGCGCATGTGTGATCATAATTCTCAAATGTTTGCTAAAAGCACTGGCAGTGCCGTCTGTGACGGGGTTTGCAGGGGAAGCGACTGATATTTTGCTTGGCATTGCGTTTGTCCTTCCCGCATCGCTTATCTACTATTTCAAAAAAGACAAAAAGCACGCCTTAATCGGATTGTGTGTGGGAAGCTCCCTTCTGACAGTGTTGGCTATCATTGTCAATAAGTTTATATCTATTCCCTTATATTCGAAGATATATGGATTTGATAATATTGTCAATATGGTGTCGGCGCTCTATGAAAACGTCACTTCGGACAATTTTTATACTTACTATTTATTGCTCGGTGTCTTGCCTTTTAACATTCTTAGATGTACAATAGTCAGTGTTTTAACGTTTGTTTTGTACAAACGGCTTAGCAAAATTCTGCACTGGGACGGGTCGAATATGAAAAAGTCGAACACGATTTTCAAAAAATATACCGTCAAAAACGTCGAGCAAACCTATGCGTTGGCAAAGAAAATCGCAGATACGTTGCAAGGCGGCGAGGTTATCCTTTTAAGCGGCGATTTGGGCGCGGGCAAAACCACGTTTACAAAAGGACTTGCAAAGGCTCTCGGGGTCGAGGACGAGGTTACAAGCCCGACTTTCACAATACTCAACGTGTACGAGGACGGCAGGCTCAAACTCAATCACCTCGATATGTACAGGGTCGAGAGCGCGGACGAACTTGCAGAACTCGGCATCGAGGACTGCTTCGATGACGACTCGGTGACGGTTATCGAATGGAACAAATTCGAGCATTTCGACGGCGAAGTAATCGAGATAAACATAACGCCGACAGGCGAAACCGAGCGCGTTTTCGCCGTCGAAAAGAGGGAAAACAAGTGAGTATTCTTGCGGCTTACTATGCCGAAAAGAAGGGAAATAAATGAATATTCTTGCAATAGACACAACATCTACAGGACTTTCGATTGCCCTTGTCAAGGGGGATGAAAGCTATTCATTCTCAAAGCAAATCGGCAAATCGGGACACAGCGCGACGCTTATGCCCGAAATCGACAATATGCTCAAATCTCACGATGTCAGCGTAACCGACCTCGACGTCGTTGCGGTGAACGTCGGTCCGGGGTCTTTTACGGGAATCAGAATAGGCGTTTCGGCAATGACTGCGATTGCGTTTGCAACGGGCGCAAAGCGCGTTTCGGTGACGACGTTTGAACTTATTGCGCATCTAAGGGGTGAAATTCTTGCGGCGGTTGACGCAGGACACGGAAACACATACCTTGCAAAATGCGAAAACGGAAAGGTTTTGAGCGCGAGTTTTTGCGAGGCAGGCGAGAATATCGACCTCAAAAATGCCGAGTATCAACCGCTTAAAAGCGTCGGCGAAACTCTTGCCGAAGTTGTGTTGCAAAAGGCAAAAAACGACGAATTCGTAAACGTTTTCGAGCCGTTTTATATGAGAAAATCGCAAGCCGAGAGGGAAAAGGATGAAGTTTGAATCCCTAAAATACGAGCATCTGCGACAGATGGCGGAAATCGAGCGAGAAGCGTTCGATCAGCCGTGGAACGAGAGGATGTTTATCCCCGAAGTCGAGGACGAAAACGCGTATTATCTCGTCGGCGTAAGAGGCGACGAGGTGATTTGCTACGGCGGTTTTCATAAAGTGCTGGACGAAGCGCATATAACGAATATAGCGGTAAAGTCCACCGAGCGAGGCAAAGGCATAGGCAAATTGCTTATGAGCGAACTCATATCGAGGGCAAAACTGCTCGGAATCAGGTTCATGACCCTCGAAGTGCGAGACAACAACGAGCCTGCAATCCGCTTGTACCAAAGTTTCGGCTTCAAAGTCGAGGGCGTGCGAAAGAAGTATTACAACAACCTTCGCGACGCACTTATAATGTGGCTTGCGATGTAGAGGTCGGCACGAAACAGCAAGGAAACGTCATAGAAAATTCAAATCCGCATTGCGATAATGCGCAAAATATCAATCGAAATCTGTACGGTTTCGAGAGAAAATTCGCCGTCGTAAACGGCAAAAAAATGTCGTATTTTTCAGTCGGGAACGGCAAAAATACGTTGATTTTTCTTCACGGGTGGGGCTCGGGCGCTACCGCCTTTTTCTTTGCAATAAAACAACTATGCGCAAAATATCGTGTGATTGCGCTTGATTTTTTAGGGTTTGGGCAAAGCGAATTTCCGCCCGATTGCTACGACGTCAAGCATTATACAAATGATGTCGCAAAGTTGCTTGAAATTCTCGACATCGAAAAAGCCACGTTTTTGGGACACTCGTTCGGCGGCAGAGTCGCAATCGAACTTGCCGCTTTTTATCCGCAAATCGTCAATCGAATCGTGCTTATAGACAGCGCGGGTATAAAACCGAGGCGCAAACCGTCCTATTATCTGAAAGTGCTGGCGCACAAAATCCTCAAAAAACTCGGCAAAAGCGGTTTGAAAGGATCGAGCGATTATAGTTTGTTACCCGGCGATATGAAGAAGGTTTTCGTAAGAGTGGTAAACTACGACCAAAGATGTCTGCTTGAAAAGATAAAACGTCCGTGCGCGGTGTTTTGGGGAAAGAGCGACAAGGAAACGCCGCTTTATATGTATAAGTGTTTTTTGAAGAAAATCGACGGGGCGCAAGGATTTTTGCTCGACGGCGGACATTTTGCGTTTGTTGAGGACAGATACGCTTTTTCGCTGATTCTCGGCGCGTACCTTGCCGAAACCGACGAGGGGATATAGTAAAATTGATCCTTGAAAAATTCTTAAAGTTTCATGGGGATTTTCTTAAAATCCTTTGTCCTGAATTTTTCGTATGTTTCATGAAACGTTTTTGAAATGGAAAATCGACTGTTTAGAGGGGTTTTTACACTTAATCACACAAAAAGCGGGCAAGACATATCTTGATACGAAAAAAGCGAGGTGTGTATGACGCTTGTTAGAGGCGACTGGTTTTATATCCTTTTGTTGATTATCGACAGTTTTTTTATGACAAGACCGTACTTGTATGCCGTTCAAAACGACAACTATAGAGTTTGCGAGATATTCAAAAACAAGCGCTTGAGGTTTGTGTACCTTCTCGACGTTGTCACCGTGACGATATTTTGCGGAATATGGGTTACGTTTTGGCTTCTTAACGCAAAAGCGTTTTGGGGATTCCTTATTGCGCTGTTTTTTTTCATAACCGAGTTTGCAATGTACTTTATGGAAGACTTGCCCGACCGCAAAAAGCCGTTGCGATATACGAAACGCGCGGTGCGCTGTCTTTTGGTAAATACCACCGTTTCGACGGCGATTGTGTGCGTTGCGCTCGCTATTGCGACGAAGCACCTTGCGGACGAATATATGCGGTACCTCGTATTCTTTGCGTTTCCGCTCGCATATCCGCTGTTTTTTATCATTATAACGTCGGTCGTAAACGTTTTTGAGAAGTTGAACAATTTGAGATATGAAAAAAGAGCGGAAAAACGGCTTGATAGGGCAGATTTGATAAAAATCGCAATCACGGGCAGTTACGGCAAAACGTCGGTGAAAAACTTTTTGAGCGCGATGTTGGCGCAAAAATACAACGTTTTAACCACGCCGCAAAGTTACAACACGCCGATGGGAATTGCAAAAACCGTCAATTCACTCGATTCCACGCACGAGGTGTTTGTTGCCGAATTCGGTGCAAGAAGGGTCGGCGACATCAAAAAGTTGATGAAAATCGTCAAGCCGACGTATACGATTTTGACGGGGATCAACGATCAACACCTCAAAACTTTCAAAACGCAAGAAAATATAAGGCGAGAAAAATGCCGTATTCTCGACGTCGGCGACGGCGTGTGCGTGATAAATTCCGAACTTAAAAACATCGCCGAAAGCGTGCTTCTTTCAAAGAAAATCATACCCGAAACCATTTATGCGGGAATCGACGAAAATGCGGATATTTATGCAACAGATATATGCGTTGGCGAAAACGGAAGCGAGTTTGATATCGTGATAGGGGACGATGTTTTTCACGCTCGCACGAAAATTCTCGGAATCAACAACGTGCAGAACATTATGCTTGCCGTTGCAATGGCGTACAAAATCGGCGTTGAAATGCCTTTCATTTTGAACGCAATCGAGTATCTCGAACCCGTCGCTCATCGTCAACAACTCATCAAAGGCAACGGCGTAAACGTCATCGACGACAGTTTCAACTCGAATCCCGACGGCGCGAAATTTGCGCTTATGACCCTTGCTATGTTCAATACGAGAAAGGTTGTCGTGACGCCGGGGCTTGTGGAACTGGGAAGCAGGGAAGTCGAGGAAAATCGTTTGCTCGGCAAACGAATCGCAGACGTTGCCGACGTCGTTTTGCTCATCGGTAACGAACGTACCGAACCCATTTTGCGCGCGCTCAAAGAGAGTGAATTTGGCGGCGAAATCAAGAGATACGACTCGCTTGCCGCTTGCGAAAAGGACTTTGTAAACACATTAAAACTCGGCGACACGCTGTTGATTCTCAATGATTTGCCCGATATATACGAGGACCTAAAATAGGGTGTTTTGTGCAAATGTACTATTAAAAAACGGCAAAACGATAAGTGTCTATTCTAAAAACTGAATTTTAATAGAATACTTTTGCGATTATAATATACAAAGTGTATGATTGCGTCTAAATGTCGATTTTGAGTAAATCGGATTGTCGCCGCAAAAAAATGCGGGGTTTTCACTTTCGTTTCGAGTGCGTCATATTATGGAAGGACAAAATTTTGCGAGGTGAAAAAGTATGAAAAAGAAAGTTGCGCTCGTGTTCGGCGCACGGTCGTTTGAAAGAGATATTTCCGTCATAACAGCAATGCAAACTCTCAACAACATCGACAAATCGAGATATGACGTCGAGCCGATATTTGCGTACGAAGGGGATTTTTACATAGGCAAACTTGACTCCATAAAGTGCTTTGCGCCCTTCGACCCTCTTGCGCACAAAAAAGCGTTTTTGATAAAAGGCGAGTTTTACACTCTCAAAAAAAACAAACTGCAAAAGGCGTTCAAACCCGACGTCGCGCTCTTTTGCTGTCACGGCGGAGAAGGGGAAAACGGAATACTGCAAGCGTTGTTCGAGTTCAATTCCGTTGCCGTGACCTGCTCCGATACTCTCGCTTCCGCTTGCTGTATGGACAAGGCGATGTCAAAGAGGTTGTTTGAAAGTCTGCTTCTTAACGTTCTTCCGTACGAGGTCGTATCGAAGGACGAATTTGAAACCGACAAGGACAAGACGATTTCGCGTATAGAGGAACTTTTAGATTATCCCGTTATCGTCAAGCCTGCGTGCCAAGGGAGCAGCATCGGCATCGAAGTTGCAAAATGTAGAAAAGAACTGGATTTTGCGTTGCAAGCGGCGTCGAAATTCGACAAAAAAATCGTCGTGGAGCATAAACTCGACGATTTTGTCGAGGTCAACTGCGCCGCATACTCATGTGGCGGTCAAATCGTGCTTTCGGACACCGAACAGCCGTGCAGTGCAAGCGATTTTCTCACGTTTTCTGACAAGTATTCGGGCGGAAAAATGAGCGCGTGCGAGCATATCGTGCCTGCAAAAATAGGGTCTTTGGAACTTATCGTGAAAGCAAACACGAAGCGGCTCTACGAAGAACTCGGACTTTCGGGCGTCGTGAGGGTGGATTATCTCGTTGACATGAAGCGCAACAAGGTGTACGTCAACGAGATAAACACAATCCCCGGGTCTATGGCGTTTTATCTGTTCAAAGGCGTGGGAGTGAGTTTTCAAAACCTGATTAGCGATATAATCGAGGACGCGATTTTGCGAAAATCCGAAGCGATAAAACCGAACGTTTTCAAATCCGACGTACTTAAAAATTTCACGGGCGGCTCGAAACTTGTCAAATAGGCGGTTTTGTATGATTTACAGGTGAGTTTTCCGCTTGCGGCGACGGCGTTTTTATGCTAAAATATCTGCATAAAAATTCATTTTGAGGTGCGATATGGACAAAATCAAGATGACTACGCCGCTTGTGGAAATCGACGGCGACGAGATGACTCGCATTCTTTGGCAATGGGTGAAAGATATTCTTATCTGCCCGTACGTCGATTTGAAGACGGAATATTACGATTTATCCATTCAAAACCGCGACGCAACCGACGATAAAGTGACGGTAGAAGCCGCAAAAGCATGCCTCAAGTACGGCGTGGGCGTGAAGTGCGCAACAATTACGCCGAATGCTCAACGAGTGGAAGAATTCGGCTTGAAACGTATGTATCCAAGCCCCAACGCGACCATTCGCGCAATGATGGACGGAACGGTGTTCCGCGCGCCCGTGCTCGTGAAGGGCATTACGCCGCTCGTTCCCGCGTGGACGAAGCCTATCGTCATTGCAAGACACGCATACGGCGACGTGTACAAGGCGGTCGAGATAAAGGCACACGGCGGAAAAGCCACTCTTTGCTGCGACGGGGAAGAAAAGACCGTGTTCGATTTTTGCGGCGAGGACGGAATTTTGCAAGCGCAACATAATACGGACAAGAGCATAAGAAGTTTTGCAAAAAGTTGTTTTTCGTATGCGCTTTCGCAAAAGCAAGACCTATGGTTCAGCACCAAAGACACGATTTCCAAAGTGTACGACCATAGATTCAAGGATATTTTCCAAGAGATTTACGACAATGAATACAAAGAGGCTTTCGAGGCTTGCGGAATCGAGTATTTCTACACGCTCATAGACGACGCTGTGGCAAGAGTTATGCGCTCGCACGGCGGCTATATCTGGGCGTTGAAGAACTACGACGGCGACGTTATGAGCGATATGGTGGCGACGGCGTTCGGCTCGCTTGCGATGATGACTTCCGTGCTGGTTTCGCCGAGCGGCGCGTTCGAGTACGAAGCGGCGCACGGCACTGTCACGAGGCATTTCAGAAAGTATCAGGCAGGGGAAGAAACGTCAACAAACTCGGTTGCAACGCTCTTTGCTTGGACGGGCGCGCTCAAAAAGAGAGGGGAACTCGACGGCAATGCCGAACTCGTTGCGTTTGCAAATCGTCTTGAAAAAGCGACGATCGACACAATCGAGAGCGGTGAAATGACTAAAGACCTCGTGGGAATTTTTCACCTCGACGGCGTAGAAGCAAAGCCGCTCAATTCAAAAGATTTTTTGCAAGCAATCGCTTCGAGATTGTGATTTCTAATACGTCAAAGTCGCACTTTCGGCGATGAGTTGCGCTTTGATTTGAAAGAACCGAAAATCAAAAAATATACCGATAGAATAGCGAAAAGCACCCATTCGGGTGCTTTTTGAATGTTTGAAATTAGTTTTATTCTGTTAAGCAAAAAGTACGAAACAATTCGATTCTTTAACCATTGCGATTCAATCTTTCGATTTGTTTTTTACCGATTTAGTTTCAAACGTTCGACTTATTTTAGGCGCTCTTGTTATCTTGCTCGCTCGTTGAGGTTGTAGGCTTTGCATAAATTACGTTTTCGCCTATAATTTTGATTGGTTTGGGCGCACCTTCGCGCTTATCTTCGGGAAGGTAGATTATCACTTGCTTTTCAACATCGAAGTCCTTGAACATAAAGAAGAAAAGTTTCTTTATCGTCGTGTCGTCGCGCTTTGGAGCAGGGGATTCCGAGAGTGTGATAACGCCGTCTTTGGTGCGAGTTTTTACCACTTGATTTTCGTACTTAATATAGTAGTCGTAAGTGACGAAGCCGAGTTTGTCGGGGGATTCCGTGCCGACGTAGACTATCACCGCCTGTTTTTCCTTGAAATCGATGTTGATTGTGTTGATTTCGCTATCGCCTGCGGTTTGACCTTGAATGGGGTCTTTGAGATTGACGACGTGCATCGGCTCGGTCATATATCCGCTCTCTTTCATAAACGAGGCGGTGTCGTTGACCCACGTTTCTCGGTTTATACAGCCCAAAGCGGCGGAAATAATCGTGAAAACCGCGCCGAGCGCGATTATCGCAAGCGAAATATTGGGAGGAGTAACATAGTCCTTAATTGATTTCGTGCCGTCGTTGACGGTGGTTTTATCCTCTTTTTTAGGTTTGTCTGGGTACTCCCAACCCATTTTTTTGTCGTAGAACTCGTAATACTTGCGGTATGCGATTATTAGGGCAAGTCCCAAGCCCAAACAGAGCGTGCCTGCGCCTGCGAGAATGAAGAAAATCATCGAACTCTTGAATGCGAAAAGCGACGCTATCGCATAAAACCACATAAGAAGGCAACCCGAAAACAGCGCGACCATTGCCGTGATCATCAAAACAAAGGGTATGTTGATACCCACGCGTTTCCAAAATCCGTTTTTTTGAGTTGCGATACGTTTCATATCGCTCATTATACTACCGCCTATTGCGCTTGTCAAAACAAATGCCAGAAATGGGGCGGCATTAAACGTTTTCCATACTTCGTTGTTCTAATTTTATTTGCCGCAAAATAGATTTATCGTAGGCGCGGTGGAAGGAATTAAACGAAAAAGAAGAAAAATCGACTTTTGGCGACATAATTTCTTCAATTTTGCACCTGCGCAGAGCATATAATCGGGGTGTTTGATGATTGTTACGGTCAAAAAAGCAAGTATAGTCGCGGTTGCGTCGCTGATTGTTGCGTTTGCGGTGCTGACGGCTTGCGTCGGCGTGACGGATAGCGCGGGCGTGTACTTTTGCAAAAGCACGAAAAAAGTGCCTGTGTACGGCGTGGATACCGACAAAAAAGCGATTGCGCTCACGTTCGACGCGGCGTGGGGCGCGGACAAAACGCAAGGTATTCTCGACATAATGAGCGAGTATAACGCAAAAGGTACGTTTTTCCTCGTCGGATTTTGGATTGACAAGTACGAAAAGGAAACCAAAGCCATTGCGAAAGCAGGATTCGAGATCGGGAACCACTCTCGCAACCACTTGAATATGCCCAAACTCAGCGAAAACGAAATCGTAAACGAGATCGAGTACGTCAACGACAGAGTTTTCGATTTGACGGGCAAAAAGCCGAAGTATTTCCGCGCGCCGTTCGGCGACTACAACAACAAACTTATGACGTCGCTTGAAGGATTGAATATGATTGGCGTGCAGTGGACAATCGATTCGCTCGACTGGAAAGGTTTGTCGGCAAAGCAAATATACGACAGAGTGGTGCCAAAAGCAAAGAGCGGCGATATTGTGCTTTTTCACAACAACAGCGACCATATTCTCGACGCGCTTCCTATGGTTTTGACCGCCTTGAGAGCGCAGGGATTCGAGTTTGTGACAATCGCCGACCTCGTGTCGACAGATGGCTACACGATAGATTCAAACGGAATACAACACAAAAACGCATAGACGCAGAGGAGGATTTATGAGTTACGAACAAATGCAAAACAATCAAGTTTACCTTTCGGGGCAAATTGCGAGCGAGCCTGAATTTTCTCACGAAATTATCGGCGAAAAGTTTTACGATATGACGGTTTCGGTTGCAAGATTGTCGGGACAAAACGACGTGATACCCATCACGATAAGCGACAGGCTTATGGAAGGCGGTTCGTTTGAAATCGGCAATCTAATTGGGTTAATAGGACAATTCAGAAGGTGCTTAGGGTGTTTGTGAGGGAACTTTGCGAGTGTGACGACAACGCGCCCAACGTAATAGAAATCGAGGGCTATGTTTGCAAGCAACCCGTGTATCGTACAACGCCTTTCAAACGAGAAATCGCCGATTTGCTCATTGCGGTGAACAGAGCGTACAACAAATCCGACTATATCCCTGCAATCGCATGGGGAAGAAACGCGCGCTATGCCTCTACGTTCAGAGTGGGCGAAAAAGTACATCTTGTAGGGCGCATACAGTCGCGAGTTTACCAAAAGGCACTCGACGACGGAAGCGTCGAAGAAAGAGTGGCATACGAGGTGTCAATAACTAAGTTCGAGCAAGAAAAAGGGGAATGATATTGTCAATGAGAGTGCGAAAATCAAGAGGAAACGTCTAAATCATCTTAAAAAAGAGACAGAGCCGCATGTCGGTGCACAATCCGAAAAAGGCTATATGCGGAAATCAACCTGAATAATCTCGAAAATGAACTATGCCACAGAAAATTGCGTGCGAAATCGCAGTTTTTTGTGGTTTTTCCGTGTTTTATCTATTTACAATTCGACAATTTACTGATATAATGAATTATCCTATGTTTATATTTAGGGGGAAGTTATGAACCTGAAAGAGTATACGCTCAAAATCGAGTACAAAATCGGCGGTAAAATCAAAGAGGAATCCGTCGAGTACGCTCTCGTCAAAAACGGCTATGACGGCGAGAATTTGCACATAGTGGACGACGGTGACGAAACGCACGTCAAAATCAAAGTTTCGGCAAATGAGAAGGTGGAACTTACGCTTGCCGAACTCATCTACGACCGCTATTTCGAAAACAACGAAAGGTTTTTCGCAAACGGTTTTCAGTCGTGGACGGCAACGAGAGAGTATAAGAGAAACGATGTTCAGTACGGATTGCGCTCGCTCTCGAAACTTCCGATTGCGAGAAAATTTTCGGGTGCGTCGGGCGATTATGCGTTCACAGAGTACGGAAAGGATTTGTATCACGGCTTTTCTTATACCTACTTCCGCAAGGACGATAAAGTGGAATTTGTCGGCTCGCTCAACGAGCGCACCGGCTACACGATTTTCTATGCGGATATGAAAGAGAATGTCTTTGCCGTGCAAAAGGACGTGGAAGGTTTGTCGATTGAGGACGAATACGAGTTGTTCGACCTTATGCACGTTCACGGAACGTACGACGAGGTTTTCGACGCATACTTTGCCGAATATCCGCAAAAGCGCACTGGCAGAGTGGACCACCTTGCAGGTTACACATCGTGGTATAACTACTATCAAAACATAAACAAAGATATAATTTTGCGCGACCTCGAAGGGCTTGCGCACGTCGGGAACACCGCAAATATCTTCCAAATCGACGACGGATACGAAACGAAGGTTGGCGATTGGGATTTGGATTTGCAAAAATTCCCCGACGGTCTTGCGCCCATCGTGGACAAAATCCACTCTTACGGCTACAAGGCGGGGCTTTGGTATGCGCCGTTTGCCGCGCAGTTTAGCGCAAACGTGATAAAGAATCACCCCGATTGGCTGATACGAAACAAGAAGGGCAGACCCGTTTTGAGCGGTATGGCGTGGGGCGGATTTTATGCGATTGACTTTGAAAAAGAAGAAGTAAGAGCATATATCAAGGCGTTTTTCGACAAGGTTTTTGACGAATGGCACTTCGATATGGTCAAACTCGACTTCCTCTACGCCGCCGCTATCGAGCCCAGAAACGGCAAAACTCGCGGTCAACTTATGTGCGAGGCGATGGACTTCTTGCGCGAATGTTGCAGGGATAAGATAATCCTCGGTTGCGGCGTTCCTCTTGCGCCGTCCTTCGGCATAGTGGACGCTTGCCGTATAGGTTGCGACGCGGAAAATACGTTCAAGGAAAAATTCTACGTCAAAGTTACGAATCAAGAGATTATTTCCACCAAAATTTCCATGCAAAACAGCGTGTATCGTCGTCATTTGAACGGGAGAATCTTCGCAAACGACCCCGACGTGTTCTTCTTGCGCGACGGCGGTATGAAACCTGCCGTGTACACGTGGACACAAAAGAAGTTGCTTGCGAAAATCAATCACATATTCGGCGACGTGCTGTTCGTTAGCGACGATATAGGCGAATACGACAGCGAAAAAATGGCGGTTTTGGTTGAATCCTATCAAAAATTCAACGGCAAAGTGCTTTCGGCAGAGCATATTGCGCCCGAAGTCGTCAAAGTGACGTACGTCGAAGACGGCAAGAAGAAAATGCTTGTCTATGATGCAATAAAAGGCGATTTCATAGTTCAGTAAAACTCGTTTGCAGACGGAATTGGAATCGCAAGGCGATGACCGAAGCGAGCGTCGAGCTTGACGTTTAGTACAAGTGAACGGGCGAGTGTGGATTTTTTCGCCCGTGAACGAGTGACATAACAAGAGGACGATACTTTTTTATGCGAG
>CAVKUX010000013.1:0-24624 GCA_963659595.1 Anaeroplasmataceae bacterium
CATCACCCCTTCCCTTCGGGCTTTCCCCTATTGCTCAAACTTACGCCAATTCTCTGCAAGATTGCACACCGTTCGCAAGAGGGGAAGTCGGCACTCACATAGATAGGGGCATTTCTCTCATTATGCCACTGCGCTTTGTGCGCCAGGCAGTGGCCAACAAACGGCGCAGTCGCTTGTACTGTCCGTCAAGTTCGGCACTCATAGGCTCGCCGCCTTGCGGCTCGAGTTCCGTCTGCGAACAACTGCTTAAAACTGCGCTAAATCGATGCATAACGCGAAAGCACCCCTTGAATGACAACCCTAATTTACTAAGCGTAAATGAGTTGGCAGACAAGGGGTGCTAACAAAGTTAGGCGCGATTTGGCGCAGTTTTAATACATTTCGGGGGACATACCGCCGTTAGGCGCAGCATTTGCAGGCTCCTTTATGTCGGTGACAAGGCTTTCGGTCGTGAGCAAAGTGGAAGCGACGGAAGCGGCGTTTTGAAGTGCGCTACGCGTGACTTTGGTCGGGTCGAGAATGCCCGCTTTGACCATATCGCAGTAGACTTCTTTTTGCGCGTCATAGCCGTAATTTTGCTTCTTTGCCGACATAATGGTGTTTGCGACTATGCCGCCGTCGATACCTGCGTTTGCGGCGATTTGACGCACGGGGGCTTCGAGAGCGCGGAGAACGATTTTTGCGCCCGTCGCTTCGTCGCCTTCGAGTTTCGCGCAAGCCTTCTTGACTGCGGGAATAATCGAGAGCAACGCAGTTCCGCCGCCTGCGACAATACCTTCTTCCACTGCCGCGCGAGTTGCGTTGAGAGCGTCTTCGATGCGAAGTTTCTTCTCTTTCATTTCGACTTCGGTTGCCGCGCCTACGCCGATAACGGCAACGCCGCCTGCGAGTTTCGCAACGCGCTCTTGAAGTTTTTCTTTGTCGTAGTCGGATGTAGATTCAGCCATTTGAGCGCGAATTGACGCAACTCTTGCCGCAATGTCTTCGCTTGCGCCTGCACCGCCGACGATGGTTGTATTGTCCTTATCCACACGCACGGATTTTGCTCTGCCGAGCATATCGAGCGTAACGTCTTTGAGTTCGTAGCCGAGGTCGCTTGAAATATAAGTGCCGCCGGTAAGGATTGCGATGTCCTCGAGATACGCCTTTCTTCTGTCGCCGAATCCGGGTGCCTTGACCGCCACGACGTTGAACACGCCTTTGAGTTTGTTGACGATGATAGTCGTGAGTGCCTCGCCTTCGATGTCGTCGGAGATGATGAGCAGTTTCAAGCCGTTTTTAAGCACTTGTTCGAGAAGCGGAAGAAGTTCTTGAATATTGCTGATTTTCTTGTCCGTGATGAGAATGACGGGGTTGTCGAGTTCGGCGGACATCTTGTCGGTGTTGGTGACGAGATACGGCGAAACGTAGCCTCTGTCGAATTGCATACCTTCCACAACGTTGAGTTCGGTGGTCATAGCCTTGCCTTCCTCTATGGTGATTACGCCATCTTTGCCCACCTTTTCCATAGCGTCGGAAATAAGTTGTCCGATTTGCTCATCGCTTGCAGAAATGGAGGCGACTTGCGCGATAGCGGTCTTGTCCTCAACATCCTTGCTTATCTTTTTGAGTTCCTCGACGGCGACTTCTGTTGCCTTCATAATGCCGCGTTTAAGCACCATAGGATTTGCGCCTGCGGCAACGTTTTTCAAGCCTTCTTTTACGATTGCTTGCGCCAAAACGGAAGCGGTCGTAGTGCCGTCGCCCGCAACGTCGTTTGTCTTGGTTGCGACTTCTCTTATGATTTGCGCGCCCATATTTTCAAACGGGTCCGACAAAACGACGTCTTTTGCGATAGTAACGCCGTCGTTTGTCACGAGCGGCGAGCCATAAGGACGATCGAGAACGACGTTTCTGCCCTTCGGGCCGAGAGTGATTTTAACAGTATTTGCCAATGCGTCGACGCCTGCTTCGAGAGCCTTTCTTGCGTCATCGCCGTATTTGAATTGCTTTGCCATAAATAGCCTCCTTAATCAACGATTGCGAGTATGTCCGATTGACTTACGATGACGACCTCTTCGCCGTCGATTTTGAACTCGCTGCCTGCGTATTTGCTGTAAAGAACGGTGTCGCCCACCTTGACTTGCATCTTCACTTCGTTGCCGTCGATGGTGCCGCCCGGTCCTACGGCGATAACTCTTGCAAGTTGCGGTTTTTCTTTTGCCGCGCCGGGAAGAACGATTCCGCTTGCGGTTTTTTCATCAGTTTCGATTGCCTTGATGACAACCTTGTCAAACAATGGTTTTATTGTCATATTATGCCTCCGATTTCGAGTTTGAAATTTGTTTTTAGCAGTCTTTCCGACTGACTGCTAACAGTTTATACCATAGGTTGCCAAATGTCAATATATTGTGACGGATTTTTTTGAGATTTTGCATAGATTTTTTCAAAGTCCTTGTTGAATAATGCAACATTTTGTGATAACATCATTTTATAAACAGAAAGAAGGTGCAAAATGAACAACTGGGACAAACGTTTTATGGATATGGCAGAGCTTGTGTCCACTTGGACAAGTTGCGCTCGTCAAGGCAGAGCGATAGGTGCAATCATCGTCAAGGACAAACGCATTTTGACAACGGGCTACAACGGCGCGCCGTCGGGCATACTCAACTGCCGCGACAAAGGCTATTGTATGCGCGATAGGCTCGGAATCAAGAGCGGCACTTGCGCGGAAAAATGCTATGCAGTCCACGCCGAGCAAAACGCAATCACGCAAGCGGCAAAATTGGGTGTTTCGGTTGACGGCGCAACGCTTTATTGCACACACCAACCCTGCACCATCTGCACCAGAATCATCATCAACAGCGGCATAAAGAGAGTTGTGTACAAAAACCCCTACCCCGACGATTTTTCGATGCAACTTTTTGCCGAAGCGGGCATAACCGTCGAGAAATTCGAAGACTGATTCGTTAAGCATTAATTAACGAAGCATAGATAACGATAGAAATCGCAAATCCCTCGCAACCGCGAGGGATTTGCGATTTTAGTGCTTTCATCAAATCAATTGGGACTTCCGCTTTCCTCAGATGTTTGGACTTCGGCGTTTGCGAGGCAATCCGCCTCGTTCGCTTTGGCTACAACACATTCGCCGAATATGTTATTTAACGCGTCACGCTCCGTTCAAATAATCCGCAACTGCGGCAAAGCCGCAATATCACTTGCGCAGAGCGCAAATTTCATTGTGACAAAATCACAATTTCACGCGCACTTTGTGCGCATATCACTGCGCCTAAAGGCGCAATTGCTTACCTGTCTTCTCTAAAGTAAGACGTGCCGAGTGCCGCCGGCGGTTGCGTTTCGCGCTTGTTGAAGAACGAAATGACGATCAACACGAGTGCCGTAACCGCATAAGGAATAATTTGCACAATTTCCTTCCCTGCAAGATCTGTCGGAATGATGTCGTAAGAAGCCACGATATAAAGTATACCGAAAATAAATGAGCCTAAAATACCGATGCCAGGGCGCCACAGCGAGAAGATGACGAGCGCAACCGCAAGCCAACCGAAAGCGTCAACGACGTATTCTAACGATCCTCTCGTGCAAGTCAAGATGTAGCACGCGCCGCCGAGTCCCGCTATTGCCGCGCCAAGCACGCAAGCTGTGTATTTGTAGCCTATGACGTTGATACCCACTGCGTCCGCCGCCGCAGGATTTTCACCGACAGCAGAAAGAGAAAGTCCTTTTCTCGTCTTTCTCAATACGAAAGCGACGATAATTGCGATTATGACCGCAATGTAAATGAGCGTGCCGTGCGAAAGGAAGATTTGCGAGAAAGCGTCGTCGCCGACAGAGCCGAACATAGGTGCGGTAAAGCATTTGCTTGCGCGAACGAAAGTCGTGCCGTCTTTTGCCATCATACGTCCCCAAAATCCGAGTACGCCCGTTCCGAGAGTGGTGAGAGTAAGACCCGTGACGTTTTGGTTACATCTGAGCGTAATCGTAAAGAAGCCGTAAATCAAGCCCATAAAGCCCGCAAACAGCATAGCCATAAGGATAGCCATAAGGATAACGCCGAAGTCGCTTGCGCCGTTGTTGTAAGCGAGGTTTGCGCCGATACAGCCGCCGACCGCGCCGAGGCACATAGTGCCGGGAATTCCGAGATTGAGATGACCCGATTTTTCGATAATCGTTTCGCCCGTCGAACCGAACAGGAACACTGCGCCGATTCTGATTGCCTGAACTATCATTTCAACCATATCACTTTTCCTCCTTCGTTTCGTCGCTTAACGACGCTGAAACAGAGTCCTCGCCGACATTCGTTTCGCTGTCGACGGATTCGGTTACGATTGCGGAAGTTTCTTCCGCCACGTTGTCCTGAACGTACTCTCCGGTGACAACGGAAGTAGGTTTGAGTTTGTTTCCGACGAGAGAGTGTTTGAATACTACTTTGTAGTTGATGAAGAACTCGGTTGCGATTATGCAAAGGAAGAATATACCTGTCATAACAGACGGATAGGATGTGCCGAGTCTTCCGTATGCACCAACTTCGTTTGCGCCGTTTGTTATAAACACGACGAGAAAAGATGTAAGCAACATTGCAAGAGGATTGAAATGCGCAAGCCAAGATATGAGAACAGCGGTAAATCCTCTTCCGTTCACCGTCGAAGATCCGTGAATGGAGTGATTTTTGACGGATACGAGTAAGAATCCAGCAATACCACAAATCAACCCACAAAGGATAAGCGTTCTGATGATAACCTTTTTGGAGTTGATGCCGATATACCGAGCCGTGTTCGGACTTTCACCGACGACGGTGAGTTCATATCCGTGTTTGCTGTACTTCAGATAAATCGCAATGATAGCGGTTATAACTGCAACTATAATCAAAGTAAGTATGTATTCGTTTCCGGCAATTGCAGGAGTAACGCCTTTTGTAAAGAACAGATCGCCCGTTCCGTTTGGTTTTACTTTTTTGATGAAATAATTGACAAGACAAGTTGCGATATAGTTCATCATAAGCGTCAAAAGCGTTTCGTTGGTATTCCATTTTGCCTTGAACAGAGCAGGTATTACAGACCAAGCCATACCAAAGAGGAGCGACACCAAAAAAGCAAGGATAATTGTGCCTGCATCGTTCACTTTCCCTCCAAGATAATATGTTATCACCGCGCAACCGAGCGCGCCCATAAGAACCTGTCCTTCACCGCCGATATTCCAAAACTTCATTTTAAAACACGGAGTCACGGCAAGCGCAAGCAAAAGGAGTATTGCTGTTTCGCGCAACAAATTCCAAATTTGCAGTTCGGAACCGAAAATTCCTTTGAAGAAGTATTTAAAGAAGAAACCGAATCCCTCACCCGTGACACCGACCGTAACTATTGCGCACAACAATATCGAGCCGACAAACGCCGCAATACGAATCAGCCACGCTCTTTTGGGATTTGAGTCGGTTCTTTTGACGAGATGGAAAAGAGGTTCTCTGACGGTTTTAGCCATTGATATTTTCCTCCTTTTCGGTGTTGTAATCGTCGAATACTTCGACGGTATCTGGCATCTTTGTCATAAGCATACCGATATTTTCTTTGGTAGTATTTCTTGCGTCCACGACACCGCTGACTTTTCCGCCGCACATAACGAGGATTCTGTCCGAAAGCGCGAGCAAAACGTCGAGATCCTCGCCGACGAATACGACGGCAACGCCCTTCTCTTTCTGCTCGTTGAGAAGATTGTAAATTATATACGACGAGTTGATGTCCAGACCTCTTACGGGGTATGCCGCCATAAGAACGGTGGGGGAAGAGGCGATTTCGCGACCGACAAGCACTTTCTGCACGTTTCCGCCCGACAAACGTCTGACGGGAGTTTTGACTGATGGAGTGGAAACTTCGAGGTCATGCACAATAGTTTCAGCAAGCGTTTTAGGCGAGTGCCTGTCAACAAACATCGAGTGACCTTTGCTGTACGAGCGAAGCATCATATTGTCCACGAGGTTCATACTTCCCACGAGCCCCATACCCAGTCTATCTTCGGGGACGAAGGACAATCTTACACCGAGTTCCCTTATCTGCACGGGAGTTTTTGAACGCAAATCTACCTCTTGCTCGTTTTGTTTCGGATCAAAATATTTTATACTTCCGTCTTCGAGACGAACGAGCCCTGCAATAGATTCGAGCATTTCTTTCTGTCCGCTTCCCGCAATTCCGGCAACGCCGAGGATTTCACCCGAATAGAGATTGAACGAAACGTCCGTGAGAGCGTACATACCCTCTCTGTTCTTGCATGTGAGATTTTCAACAACGATACGCTTTTTCACATCGTGAGGAATTGTTCTGCTGATTTCGAGTTCAACCTTTTCACCCACCATCATTTCGGTGAGTTGTTGTTCGCTTGTCTCGCAGGTATTGACCGTTGCGATATGTTCGCCCTTGCGAAGCACCGCCACTCTGTCGCTTATTTCCATAACTTCATTGAGTTTGTGCGTGATTATGATGATTGACTTTCCTTCCTCTCTCATTTTGCGCAAAACGTCGAAGAGTTTTTTGATTTCCTGAGGCGTAAGGACGGCGGTGGGCTCGTCGAGGATGAGAATATCTGCGCCTCGATACAACACCTTGATAATCTCAACAGTCTGTTTTTCGGAAACGGACAAATCGTAAACTTTCCTTGATAAATCGAGGTTGAATCCGTATTTATCGACGACTTCCTGAAGTTTTTTCGCTCTATTCCTTTTCAGATAATCGAATTTGACGTACGCTCCGAACGCCTTAAACGGAAGCGCGATATATTTCATAACTGCCAAAAAATTTGCTTTGGCATCATCTTTTTTTTCGTTTTTAATGTTGTCGACTTCGCCTTTAAAATCGAACTCGAATTTTTCGCCCAAAATGATATTGTCGCAGGCGGTAAACAAATCCACAAGTTTGAAGTGCTGGTGAATCATTCCGATTTTATATTTGAACGCGTCGATAGGAGATTTTATGACGACCTCTTCTCCGCCAACGAAGATCTGACCTTCGTCCGGGAAGTAAATACCTGCGAGCATATTCATCAGAGTTGTCTTACCGCTGCCGTTTTCGCCGAGAACTGAAAGAATCTCGCCCTTACGAACGTCGAAATCGACGTTAGCGTTTGCGATTGTGCTTCCGAATCTCTTGGAAATGTTTTTCATTTCTACAATGATTTCGCTCATTGCAAGTCCTCCGAAAAGAGTTAAAGCACCCTTCGGTGCTAAAAAATTGTTTCGGATAAGCGAGCAACGCTCGCTTATCCGACAAATTTAATCACTAATTAGATTTCCTTATAATCTTTCTCGTCGTAAACACGTGTAAGCAAGGTTATACCATCAATTTCTACATCGAAGTACGGAGCGGAACGGAATTCGGATTCTGCAAAATATCCATTCTTAACAACCTCGTTTTCAGAAACTTTCTTTGTTTCGAGCGGTTCGCCGTTAACGGTAAATGTGCTCGTTTCAAACACATGAAGAGTGCCCTTCAAAAGCTGATCGCGCACAGCAACGAGTTTCTCAACCGTGCCTGCTGCCATAGCCTTTCCGCCAAGGTCTGTGAGTTCGACAGAACCGCTCTTGAGAGTGCCTGTCCAGTTCGTGTCCACTTTTTCACCCTTTACGGTTTGAGCGATGATATATCTATAATAAGGTGCCCAATTGATTCTCGACGAGATGATGAAGGTGTTGGGGCAAGCGTTTACGGTAGAACCATTGTAAGAAACGTTGGGAACGCCCTTTTCTTCGCAAGCGTTAGGCGCGCCCATAGAGTCGGCGTGTTGGCTGATGAGCACACAGCCTTTCTTGATGAGGCTGAGAGCAGCGTTTTTCTCTCTCGTTTCATCATACCAACTTCCCGTGAACGTAACGTCCATCGTGACGGTGGGGCAAACGGATTTTGCACCGAGATAAAATGAGGTGTAACCGGAAATAACTTCTGCGTAAGTGAATGCGCCGACGTAGCCCATTTTCGCTTGTGCTGCGGTGATTTTGCCGCTTTCAATCATTTCGTTGAGTTTCATTCCTGCCGCAACGCCTGCAAGATATCTGCCTTCATAGATTGAAGCAAACGCGTTGACGAAGTTCGGAAGATTCTCACCTGCCGCTTGTGTGCCGGTTGCGTGAGCAAAGAGAGTATTGGGATATTGCTTTGCTGCTTTGAGCATATGCTCTTCATGACCGAAAGAGTCTGCAAAAACTATATTACAACCCTTGTTGGCTAGTTCGCATGCCTTAACGTAGCACTCGTTTCCTTCGGGAATACCGGTGTAAATGATGACCTGTTCATTGGAAAGACCAAACTCGGCTTGAACTTCTTTCATCGCATCGATGAAATTTTTGTCGTAAGTGGAATTCTCGTCATGCAAACAAATCATCCCGATTTTGAAGTCGGCGGGGATTTGAAGTTTAGAATAGTCCGGTGTTTCGATGTCGCAAGCGGGCAACTCGACAATTTTGATGTCATCGTCTCTGTTGTTGTTGCACGCGACCAAACCGATAACCAAAGCGGTTACGAGAGCCAAGCAAAGCACAAGTGCCAAAACTTTCTTTTTCATACGTTTCTCCTTTAATTTTGCCGTGAGGCATTGTGATTTTCTATATTCACGCCGTTTTTGGCGCAAATTCCGTTATGCTCTGAACACGATATGTCCGTCGTCGTCCATACTTTCGATGAGAGCGAGGCTTTGGACGTTTACGCCCTTTGCTCTCAGAGCGTCGCCGCCCCCCTGAAAACCTTTCTCGATTGCGACCGCGCAACCGACAAGCGTTGCGCCCGCTTGCTCGACTATGCTCATAAGTCCGTTGATTGCCGCGCCGTTTGCGAGGAAATCGTCAACGATAAGCACTCTATCGTCTGCGCAGATAAAATCCTTTTCGACCATAATCACTTTGGAAACTTGGTGCGTAAAAGAATAAACCTCGGCGCAGTAGCAGTCCGAGGATATATTTATCGTCTTACTTTTCTTAGCAAAAAGCACCGGCGCTTGCACATAGTGCGCGGCTGAGCACGCTATGGCTATCCCCGATGCTTCGATTGTCAGAATTTTGGTTATATTTTGTCCGCAAAAGAGCGCAGAAATTTCCTTTCCAATCTCGTCCAACAGTTGTTGATCAATAAGATGATTGAGAAATCCGCCGACTTTGAGGACGTTTCCGGTTTTGACCTTGCCGTCCCTCAAAATGCGCTCCTCCAAAATCTTCATAGCGCGCTCCTATACCACAATATGTAGTGGTGTGTGCGGATTCGATGTTCCGCAAGTTGTGCGTTGCGATTTGGTTTGCTCTTGAATGATATGGGCATTATATCCAAAATAAAACACCCATGTCAAACAAAAAACGGCATTATTTTGATTTTTCATTAAAATTTTTTAATCTAATACACGATGAGTATTTTTTTTGCCCAAAATAACCGACAAAAGTCGTTTTTTCGTCCGCCGTGTTTTAAGCCTTATCCTCGCGTGCGCATATGCGCGGACATGCGCATGTTTACGCGCCCGTTTCAATAGATAAGCCGCCTGCGCATTTTGCAAATCGGTTCCTTTCGCCACCGAAATACGCAACTTCGCATTTTGCAAATAAATTCACGTTCGCTCTCCAAATACGCCGACGCAGTCTCTTGAAAATCGATTCGCTTCACCTCTCGCTTTTCACGCCTAACATCGATTGACCTTTTTCCGCTCATTTGCAAAAATTTTACAATCTCACTTTTTTCAAAACGCTTGACAGCATTATGCAATCCAAATATAATGCAATATCCGTTGAAGCAACAATACAAACGCAAACAACCCATTCACAAAAAAAATATATGAGCGAAACATATTCACAGAAACCGTCCTTTGCGGACAGAATAAAAAATCTATTCGGACAGATTGACCTGACCAAGGGGTCGATAATCAAAGTTATCGTCAAATTCACCCTGCCAATAATCGTGTCCTATCTTTTGCAACAACTTTACATACTCTCGGACGCGGCGATATGCGGACAGACTTTGAGCGCGGACGAGGTTGCCGGCGTCAACGACACTTCCCCTCTCGTGTTCATATTTATGCAATTTGCGTTCGGCTGTACGGCAGGATTTTGCGTGGTGCTGTCAAGCAAACTCGGCTCGCACGACGAGGACGGCGTGCGCAAATCCTTTGCAACGCAGTTTATCCTTTGCGGAATAATCACGGTGATATTGACGCTCGTTTCGGTGTTTTGCATAAAGCCTATGCTTGCGTGGGTCAACGTCACCGAGCAGAATCCCGTCGTGTTCAAGGCGGCGTACACCTACTGCCTCGTGATATTCTTGGGCACAATCGCCCAACTCTTTTACAATTTCATAATCAGCATACTGCGCAGCATCGGCGATTCGTTCACACCGTTGCTGTTTCTTCTCATATCCACGATTATGAACATCGCCCTCGATTTGCTTTTCATCAAAGTGTTCCATTGGGGCGTTGCGGGAGCTGCCGGAGCGACGATACTCACCCAAACCCTTTGCACGATAGCGTGCTTTGTCTACACCTTTGTGAAATACAAGTTTTTGCGCCTCAAAAAGCAGGATTTCAAGATTGCGTGGAGCGACATATGGGCGCACGTCAAGCAAGGCATACCGCTCGGGCTTCAATTTTCCGTGCTGTCGATAGGTCTTATCGTAATGCTTTCGGAAACAATCAAATTCGACCTTCTTCCAAACGGACTTATGGTCGTGGGCAACCCCGCCCAAAACGGCGTAGGCGCGGCAAACAAACTCATAAACTTCGCAATGGCGCCCCTCTCTGCACTCGGCACGGCAATGGTGAGTTTCAATGCACAAAATCTCGGCGCAGGACTCACCGAAAGAGTGAAAAAAGGCACGAATCAAGCCATTTTGCTCGGTTTCGTTCTCACCGTCATATGCTCGGGCATCGGGCTTTTGCTCACCATAAACGGAGCGTATCAACACGTCTTTTTGAGTGCGGACAAGATAAGCGAAAAATCCATATACTTCGGCAACACGTTCCTTTACATCGACTTATCGCTGTTCTTCATTCTGTCAATGCTTTTCGTGTTGCGCAACGCGGTGCAAGGCATAGGCAAATCGGGATGGACGCTTGCCGCAGGCGCGGGCGAACTCATTGCGAGAGTGCTTATATGCACTTTCTTGCCTCCCCTTGTCAACGGCGGTGCGACAAACGCATATGCCTCGAACGGCGCGTATATCGCGCTCTGCTTCGGCGATCCGGGCGCTTGGGTGTTTGCCGTAGCGGTGCTTATTTATCCCTACATAAAGCACATCGTCAAAAAGGACTACCGCTTTGCACTCGGCGATTCTGCAAACTCCAAAGACTGCAAATCCGAACAGCCAACAACGGATGGAAATCTCGAAACCGCAAAAAACAACAAACTCGAATCCGCCGCCGAGTGCGAATCGGAAGGCAATAGCAATTCGATAGATTCTAACGATTAATAAATCAACGTTTTTACAACGAACGACACAAAAAGCAGGCTTTAAGCCTGCTTTTTCGATGGTTAAAAGTGGTTTTTTCGATTTTCGATTTGATTCTAAATCTCTCTCGTCGCTTTTTCGAGGAATTTCAAATCTTTGCCCGAAAGATACTTGCCTATGGTTTTGCGTACTGTCTTGTGATATGCGTTCAGCCACGCTTTTTCACCCTCGTCGAGCAACTTTACGTCGATTGCGTCGAGGTCGAAAGGCACAAGCGTTATCGTTTCAAAAGCGCAGAAAACGCCGTATTCCGTCTTTTCTTTTTCCACGCAAAGCACGAGGTTTTCGTGTCTTATGCCGAATTTGCCTTCTTCGTAAAAACCGGGTTCGTTTGAGGTGATCATACCTTGCAAAACCGCAAATCTCTGTGTAAACGCTTTCGGTGAGATATTTTGCGGTCCTTCGTGAACGTTGAGCAAATACCCTACGCCGTGACCCGTGCCGTGTTTGAAATCCATACCGAACTTGTACATCGGCTCTCTTGAAATCATATCGAGGCGCGCGCCCGTCGCACCTTTGGGGAATACCGCCCTTGCAAGCGCGATATGTGATTTAAGCACGATTGTGAACGCCCTCTTTTCTTCATCGGTAACTTTGCCCATTGCGAAAGTGCGCGTGATATCCGTCGTTCCGTAGCGATATTGCGCGCCGCTGTCCACCAAAAGCAAGCCCTTGTTTTCGACTTTCTTGTCCGTGTCGGGCGTTGCGGAATAGTGCACGATTGCGCCGTTCGAGGCGTATCCGCAAATTGTGTCGAAACTTAAATCGAGGAAGTTTTTGCTCTCTCTTCTGAACCCTTCGAGTTTGTCGGCAAGCGAGATTTCGCTCATTTCTTCCTTGCCTGCACGCTCTTTGAGGTAGCGCATAAATTTGAGCATAGCCACGCCGTCCTCGACGTGCGCCTTTTTCATATTCCTAATCTCGACAGCATTCTTCACAGCCTTTCTCACGGTCGTGGGGAAAGATTCGGTTTCTTTTGCGTTCTTTATGCGTGAAAACAGTGCGTAGTTTGTCTTTTCTTTGTCGATAAGCACTTTGCCCTCGATTTCGGAAACTATGCCGTAAACGTCGCCGTAAGGCAGTATGCTTATATGATTTTCGGCAAGAATTTTCTTGCACTTTCCGTCGAGTTTTCTCTCGTCGACAAACAACGTCGCGCCGTCTGCGGACACGATTGCATAAGCGTAAGTTACGGGATTATATTGAATGTCGCTTCCTCGCATATTCAAAAGCCACGCAATGTCGTCGAGCGAGGATACGAGCGCATATTCGCAACCTTGTTTTTCGATGTCTTTTTGCAAGTTTGCAATCTTGCTTTCTATACTCTCGCCTGCCGCGCCGCTCGACAAAAACCAAGCCTTCGTCGGCTCGACTTCGGGGCGATTTTGCCAAATGCGGTCGATAATTTCGCTTGAGTCCACAAGTTCTACGCCCTTAACGTTTTTGTTCAACGCCTCGACGAATTCGACGGTTGCGGTCGTAAAATCGAATGCGATTTTGGGCGTATCCGAGAGTTTTTTCACAAACTCGAAAATTGACGGTACGCCTTCCTCGCCCGCCTTCATAAGCACGGTGTCGGTTGATTTGAGTTGCTCTGCCGCTTGGATGAAATATCTTCCGTCCGTCCACAAATACGCGTTGTCCTTTGTCACTACAAGCGTGCCTGCGCTCCCGGTAAATCCGCACAAAAACTCGCGCGTTTTGAAGTGATCCACAACGTATTCGCTGCCGTGATCGTCGCTTGTAAACACAATGTACGCGTCAATTCCGTTTTGTCCTACGAACTCTTGCAATTTTTTAATATCCTGTTTCATAATCCGCCTGAAAAGAATTATTTTTATGTATTATATCACTACGGAATTTATAAGGCAATATTTTATTTTGCGCATAGCGCAAATATAATGAATAATGATTAATTAATAATTAATAATTGCGGGCGGGCTCTGCCCGCACCCGAAACGAAAACTTATTCGTAGCGTACTTATAAACGGAATGTGCTACTTCGAAGACGAGATAAAACCGCCGTCCGCGAACTTGCAGAGCGGACTTTTAACGCTCACTTATTCAAGGCGTTCTTATACAACTACTCTGTCCTTTCGAAGACGGAACACGAGCCGCAAGGCGGCGACCCATTGCTCAAACTGCATTGCGGCAAAGTCAATCGCCCACGTCGTCATTCAGAGCGTAGCGTGGGAATCCCCTAAATAGGAATGAAAACTATTGGGGCGATTGTCAAAACCCGCACTTGTTCTCGCAATCACTAACCGCGCAAGTCCTCTTTACTCTCCCGAATAAGACGGACAAGAACTCAAACCGCAATTCCGTGCGAGTGCTTGCTTGGTGAGAGCGCACTTCGTGCTCATATGGCGGATTTGAATTATCCATATGTCATTCAGAGGAGCAATGTCATTGCGACGTAGGAATCCAGCGAAGCGAAAATGCGCCTATGGCTGGATTCCCACGCTTCGCTCGGAATGACAAGCGCACTTTGTGCGCAAGCGGTTAAACGAAACCTTATTCGTAGCCTACTCATAAGCAGTATACACTCTATTTATAGATAAAATAACATCGCCAAGCAGATGAAGAACAAGAAAAAGCCTCACATTAAGATTTGAACTCGAATAACAAATAGCAAACAGATGTATAACAAGAAAGGCACGGCTTGAATCAAAACCCAGTGTACATAGGCGTACACTATTTTGAGGCAAGCCGTGCCTGACGTAGTTAGACGCTGTTTGAATTTGTTATTCGAGTTCGAATGCGCCGGTGTAGAGCTGATAATACCTCCCCCTCTGCGCTATCAACTGCTCGTGATTGCCGCGCTCGATAATCTCGCCGTGTTCGAGAACGCAAATCATATCGGAATTGCGGACGGTGGACAAGCGGTGAGCGATGACAAAGACGGTGCGACCTTGCATAAGTTTGTCCATACCCTGCTCGATGAGTTTTTCGGTGCGGGTGTCGATGGAACTGGTCGCTTCGTCGAGGATGAGGACGGGCGGATTTGCGACAGCGGCGCGCGCGATTGCGAGAAGTTGGCGTTGACCTTGCGAGAGGTTTTCGCCGTCGCCGGTGAGCATGGTGTTGTAGCCGTCGGGCAAATGGCGGATGAAATAGTCGGCATTTACGAGTTTGGCGGCGTTTTCGACTTCCTCGTCGGTGGCGTCGGGTTTGCCGAAGCGAATGTTGTCGGCAACCGTACCGGTAAAGAGGTGCGTATCTTGAAGCACCATCGCCATAGAGCGGCGCAAATCGTCCTTTTTTATCTTTGTGATGTTGATATTGTCGTATCTGATTTTGCCCTCGTCGATGTCGTAGAAGCGGTTGATGAGGTTGGTTATCGTGGTCTTGCCTGCGCCGGTGGAGCCGACAAGAGCGATTTTTTGACCGGGCAACGCTTCCATAGTGACGTGTTTAAGCACGATTTTTTCGGGAACGTAACCGAACGACACGTCCTCGAACTCGACTTCGCCCCTCCACTTGACGTAAGTGGTGGTGTTGTCGGCTTTGTGGTAGTGTTTCCACGCCCACTCGCCCGTGTACTCGTCCGTTTCGACGATATTGCCGTTTTCGTCCTCTTTGGCGTTGACGAGAGTGACGTAGCCTTCGTCCTGTTCGGGTTGTTGGTCGATAAGTTCGAAGATACGTTCCGCACCCGCAAGAGCCATAAGGATGCCGTTCATTTGTTGCGCTATCTGCGAAAGCGGATTGCTGAACTGGCGCGAGAATTGCATAAACGATACCAAGCCGCCCCAAGTCATACCGCCGAATCCGCTGATTGCCATAATGGTGCCGACGATTGCGGTTGCGGCGTAGGAAACGTAGGACAAGTTGCCCATAATCGGGAACAAGATATTCGCGTACTTGTGCGCCTTGTTGGAGTGGTAGAACAAGTCCTCGTTGAACTTGTCGAAGTCGATTTTTTCTTCTTCCTCGTGGCAGAAGACTTTGACGACTTTAAGACCGTCGACGTGTTCCTCGATAAAGCCGTTGATTGCGCCAGTCTGGCGTTGTTGCCCGACGAAATGCTTTCCGCTCTTGCCTGCGATAAACTTCATTATGAACAGCATAATGACGAGCATACCCACCGAGCAAAGCGTGAGCAAAGGCGACACGAGCATCATCGCAACAAACATACCCAAGACGGTGAGCAAATTGCTGATGAGGTTGGGGATACCGTTTGAGAGCAACTCTCTTAATGTGTCGGTATCGTTGGTGTAAAGGCTCATTATATCGCCGTGCGTGTGCGTATCGAAGTATCTGACAGGCAGTTTTTCCATCTTGACGAACATCTCGTCGCGCACGTTTTGAAGGGTTTGAGTGGTGACTTTGACGAGGA
The DNA here is from genome assembly GCA_963659595.1 of Anaeroplasmataceae bacterium. Taxonomy (GTDB): domain Bacteria; phylum Bacillota; class Clostridia; order Christensenellales; family CAG-917; genus CAG-475. Next base: position 15,796 of record CAVKUX010000013.1, read on the forward strand.
TGTAGTTGTAAAGATAATGAAGTCCCGCGCCTACGACGTACATAGCCGCCATAACGCCGATTATGCCGCCGAAGTTTTGGATGGTGACTTCCGCCGCCCTTGCGATAATGTCCGCATTGGACGTGATATATGCGCCCTTTTGATAGGCAAGCGGCAAGATGTAGTTGTTTACGACAACAGAGCCGAGCATAAACGTACCTGCGATGTTGCAAAGCACGTTTGCAATCATACAGACTAGCGCGCAGATAAGTTGACCCTTAAAGGGTTTCCAATAGCCGAGAATGCGCTTGAAAGTCTGCATCGGGTTTTTGGCTCTGAACTTGTTTTGTTGAGGCGCGGCATTGGCGCTTTGTTTTTTATTCTTACGCATTGACGCTCACCTCCTCGTCGCTTCCTTTCTTTTGAGAATTGTATACGTCCTGATAGATTTCGTTTGTCGCGAGCAATTCCTCGTGCGTGCCGATTGCGTCTATCTTGCCGTCGTTCATAACGATGATTCTGTCCGCATTTTCAACGGAAGAAATACGCTGCGCTATAATAAGCACGGTGGTATCGCCGAACTCGTTTTTAAGCCCCGACCTGATAGCCGCGTCGGTTGCGGTATCGACTGCTGACGTCGAATCGTCCATAATCATGATTTTTGGGTGTTTCAAGAGCGCGCGAGCAATGCAAAGACGTTGCTTTTGACCGCCCGACACGTTTACGCCGCCCTGTCCGAGTTCTGTTTCATAGCCGTTTGGGAAAGACATAATGAAGTCGTGTGCCTGCGCCGCTTTTGCCGCATGCTCGATTTCCTCGTCTGTTGCGAACTTGTTGCCCCACACAAGATTTTGCTTTATGGTGCCGCTGAAAAGCACGTTCTTTTGAAGCACCATAGCGACGGAATCTCTGAGTTTTTCGAGTTTGTAGTCCTTGACGTTTACGCCGCCGACCTTGACCTCGCCGTCAAGCACGTCGTAAAGTCTTGGAATCAACTGCACGAGAGTGGATTTTGCCGAGCCCGTGCCGCCGATAATGCCGATTGTTTCACCGCTCTTGATATGCAAATCGATATTTTCGAGGTTGAGAACGTCGTGGGATTTCGAGTAGGAAAAGTCCACGTTGTCAAAGTCGATGCTGCCGTCTTTGACTTCGATATCCTGTGCGTTTTCGCCGTCCTCGATGTCGATTTTCTCGTCAAAAATCTCAACGATACGATCGAGCGAAGCGCGCGACATAACGATGTTCATAAAGCCCATCGCAACCATAATAAGCGACATAAGGATTTGCATTATGTAACTCAAAAACGCCGTGAAATCGCCAAGTTGCATTTTGCCCACGATGATGTCGTTGCCGCCGAACCAAGCGACGCAGATGATGCAGGCATAGATGACGATCTGCATAAACGGGAACGCAACGACGATGATTTTTTCTGCCGAAAATTGAAGTTTTTGAACGGCGGAACTCACCTTTTTGAATCTTTCGATTTCGTTGTCCTCTCTCACGAACGCCTTGACCGCGCGAATACCGGTGAGGTTTTCTTGAGTGGATTCGTTCATCGCGTCGTATTTTCTGAGCATCTTCTCGAATCTCGGGAAGACCACCTTCACACCGATGACCAAACCTATCGCGATGACGGGAATCGCCGCGGCGAAGATGAGGGACAAGTCGGGGCTTATGGAGATTGACATCACCATTGCCAAAATAAACATAATGGGCGAGCGCACGAGCATACGGATGATGATTTGAAACGCCATCTGTATGTTTGTCACGTCCGTCGTGAGCCTTGTCACGAGGCTTGCCGTGTTGAACCTGTCAAGGTTTGCAAAGGAGAAGTTTTCTATCTTGTAGAACATCTTTTTGCGCAAATTTTTCGCAAAACCCGTAGAAGCGACAGCCGCAAGTTTGCCCGACATCGTGCCGAAAAACAACGACACGAGAGCCATCGCAACCATCATTGCGCCGCAAGTGACGATAAACCAAATTCGATTGTCCATCGAAAAGAGCGCAAACGAGTTTTTGCCGAATTTGAGCGAAAAGGTAAACTCCGTCACGCCTTCTGCCATACCGACGTTGACGATTTGCGCCATAATCAGCGGAATCAGGATTTCAAACAGGACTTCGAGCGCAACCAAAACAGACGTGAAAATCGCAGGCACTTTGTACTCGCCCACGCAACTCGCCATTTTTTTCAAACCGCCCTTCGATCTCGGGGCTTTATTTTTGTCTTCCAACATAATCACCTTAATGTCGCAGGGTGCGACGATGAAAAATTCGCGAAAGCGGAAACGTTTTCATCGACCTTAAATTTGTCGGTCAATATTCTATTTACAATTTATTAAAAAAAATGTCAACGATTTATTAAAAATAAATATAAAGATTAAATTTATTTTAATAAACCTAATTATCCCTCTGCCGATTCGGCACAGTTTAGATTGCTTTTTTGCGTTTTCAAGCCCAAACGATATTGTTGACATATCTTGACAAAATCGCGCTATTGTGCAATAATTTATACAACAATGCAGTTAGGGGGTCACTATGTCTGCACAAAAAGAAGATTTGAGAATCGTGCGCACGCGCAAACTCTTGAGCAATACGCTGCTCGATATGATGGAAGAAGAATCCATCGAAAAAATCAGCGTCATCGACCTTTGCAACAAAGCGATGGTCAACCGAGCCACGTTCTACGCTCACTTCGAGGACAAATATCACCTCTTGTCCTTCGCTTTGGAAGAACTCAAAGACGACCTCTATCAAAAATTCACCAAAGACACAAAATTCACCACCCCCACCGAAACGCTCAACTCGATGATTGTTATGGGCGTGGACTTTTTCTTTGACAAACACAACCACATCGCAAACATCATACGCTTCAACCGCAACGGCAAAGTGATAAGCACCATACAAGATTCCATCGCGCACTCGATAAAGTATCAACTTTCCAAATACAAGGACGCGTACGAAATCAAACTTCCCCTTCAGATTTTGTCCACGTTCGTTGCGGGCGGAATGATAAACACGGTGCTTTGGTGCGTAGACAACCCCGGCAAGTATTCGTACGAGGAATTTATCACCTATGCCACTTGCCCGCTCGCCGAGCGTTGCTTCGTAAAAAAGTGATATGTTAAAGCGAATCGCAAAAGCGGTTCGCTTTTTTAATTAATAATGAATAATTTTGGGTGGGGATGCCCCACACCCCAAACGAACACTTATTCGTAGCCTACTTATAAACGGTATGTATTTATTCGCAGACGTGATGAAAACCGCCGTCCGCGAACTTGCAGAGCGGACTTTTTAACGAACACTTATTCAAGGCGTACTTATTAACGGTATGTGCCTATTCGCAGACGGAATTGGAGCCGCAACGGCGGCGAGCCATTGCTCAAACTACGTTGCGGCAATGTCAATCGCCCACGTCGTCATTCAGAGCGAAGCGTGGGAATCCCCTAAATAGAAACGAGAACTTTTGGGCGATTGTCAAAAACCGCACTTGTTCTCGCAATCACTAACCGCGCAGAGAATTTGTGCTATCAGTTCAAACACGGATAAAACCTCACGCCGCAGTTTCGCCAAATTATCTGCTTGGTGAAGCGCACTTCGTGCGCAAGCGGAGAATTCAAACGGCATTGCGGCAATGTCAAACGCCCAATCGTCATTCAGAGCGCAGCGTGGGAATCCAGCCGTAGGCGCATTTCGCTTCGCTTGATTCTCACGGTCACTTCGTTCCCTCTGAATGACAACGGGTGGGGTTACCCCCACACCCAAATAAAACCTTATTCGTAATTTACATTTTTCTATTGAAAAAAATCTCAAAAATTTGTGCAGAATATATTGACAATGCAAAATTTGGTGCTATAATTAGCAATCGAAGACAAAGAGTGCTAACAGTCAAGCAAAAAGATTGCCAAAGGTCGCAAGCAAAACGGCGGACGGCGGCAACAAAAGCGTTTGACTTAGGCACGACACGGAACATATTTCAAAGGAGGTATGAACTATGGACACCAACAAATTTACGAAAAAAGCGCTTGACGCTATAAATGCCGCGCAAAACATTGCGCTTGAAAGACATCATCAACAACTTTGCAAGGAACACGTCGCATACGCTCTGCTCAACGACGAAGAAGGTTTGATACCCAAACTCGTCACCAAATGCGGCGCGGACGCACCGCAACTTTTGAGAGAAATCGATAGGATTCTTTCTCAAATGCCGTCTGTTACGGGCAACGGCGCGGGCGAAGTGTACTTGTCGCAAGACTGTTCGCTTATGCTCTCGCAAGCCGAGAAAGACGCAAAGAAACAAGGCGACGACTTCGTGAGCGTCGAGCATATATTCGCGGCGATTCTCGACAATCCCACCCCTGCCCTCAAAGCGGTGTTTGCAAAGTGCAAACTCAACAAAAAGGACTTTATGAACGCGCTTTCGCAAGTTAAAACCTCGAAAGTGACGAGCGACAGCCCCGAAGACACTTACGACGTACTCAACAAATACGGCCACGATATGGTCGAAAGAGCCGCTCGCGGACAACTCGACCCCGTCATCGGTCGTGACGACGAAATAAGAAACGTAATCCGTATTCTTTCGAGAAAAACCAAGAACAACCCCGTTCTCATCGGTGAAGCGGGCGTTGGTAAGACGGCAATCGCGGAAGGACTTGCGCAACGTATCGTCAGAGGCGACGTTCCCGAAGGACTCAAAGACAAACACATCTTTGCGCTCGATATGGGCGCGCTTATCGCCGGCGCGAAATACAGAGGCGAATTTGAGGAAAGACTCAAAGCCGTCCTCACCGAAATCAAGAAGCAAAACGGCAGAATGCTTCTGTTCATCGACGAACTTCACACCATCGTCGGCGCGGGCAAAACCGAAGGCAGTATGGACGCGGGCAACCTTTTGAAGCCTATGCTTGCAAGAGGCGAATTGCATTGTATCGGCGCGACCACGCTTGACGAATACCGCAAATACATCGAAAAAGACCCCGCGCTCGAAAGACGTTTCCAACCCGTTATGGTCAACGAACCGACGGTTGAGGACACTATTGCGATACTGCGTGGCTTGAAAGAGAGATACGAAATCTTCCACGGCGTGCGTATTCACGACCAAGCGCTCGTTGCGGCGGCAACGCTTTCGGACAGATACATCACCGACAGATTCTTGCCCGACAAGGCAATCGACCTCGTGGACGAGGCGTGCGCGATGATAAGAACGGAAATCGACAGTATGCCTATCGAAATGGACGTCATCAGCCGTAAGATTATGCAACTCGAAATCGAGGAAATGGCTCTTGAAAAGGAAACCGACAAACTGTCCGTTGACCGTCGCGAATCCATAAAGAAAGAACTTGCCGAACTTCACGACCAATTCAACGCAATGAAAGCGCAATGGGACAACGAGAAGAAGGAAATCAACAGCGTGCAAGACACCAAAGCCGAAATCGACCGCATAAATCTTCAAATCGAGGAAGCAAAGCGCAACAGCGACTACGGCAAGGCTGCGCAACTTCAATACGGCGAACTGCCCGCTCTCACCAAGAAACTCGAAGAAGCGGAAAAGAAATCCGCAAAAGGCACTTCCCTTCTTCGTGACGAAGTGACCGCGGACGAAATCGCAAAGATAGTGGCAAAGTGGACGGGTATTCCCGTAACCAAACTTATGGAAAGCGAAAAGGAAAAACTGCTTCACCTTTCCGACGAACTTCACAAGAGAGTCATCGGACAAAACGAAGCGGTTGACGCGGTGAGCGAAGCGGTGCTTCGTTCTCGTGCGGGCATATCCGACGAAAACAGACCTATCGGCTCGTTCTTGTTCCTCGGCCCGACGGGCGTGGGCAAGACCGAACTTGCAAAGACTCTCGCTTCCTATCTGTTTGACGACGAGCGCAACATCGTGCGTATCGATATGACGGAATATATGGAAAAATTCAGCGTATCTCGTCTTATAGGCGCACCCCCGGGATACGTCGGCTACGACGAGGGCGGACAACTCACCGAAGCAGTGAGAAGAAAACCCTACTCCGTCGTCTTGTTCGACGAAATCGAAAAAGCGCACCCCGACGTGTTCAACATTCTGCTTCAAGTGCTTGACGACGGCAGAATCACCGACAGCCAAGGCAGAACGGTCAACTTCAAGAATACGATAATCATTCTCACATCGAACCTCGGCAGCGGCATAATCCTCGACAACATCGACAAGGACGGCAACATCACGGACGAGGCGAAAGAGCAAATCGACAAACTGCTCAAACAAACCTTCCGTCCCGAGTTCCTCAACAGACTTGACGACACCGTGTTGTTCACGCCTCTTTCGAGAGAAAGCGTGTACAAGATTATCGACATAATGCTCAAAAAACTCGAATCGAGGCTTGACAAACAAAACCTCAAACTCGAAGTTACGCAAGCGGCAAAAGACCTCATCGTTGACGGCGGCTACGACGTGACCTTCGGCGCAAGACCCTTGAAGCGTTACATCGAAAGCAACGTCGAAACCAAAGTTGCAAGAGCAATCTTGCAAGGCAATATGGACGAGGGCGACACGATTGTCGTGGACGCAAAAGACGGCGAAATCACCGTTTCGTCCAAACGTTAATCCCCTTGCCGCCGACGGCGGCACAAACTAAACCCCTCATAATTTTCCCTATAAAAAAGAAGCGGCGGACTCAAAGTCCGTCGCCTCTTTTTTTTTACTCTTCCGTCAATCTTGATTATCCCCTATTCCCTCTGCCAACACGGGATTGTTGACCGTTTCTATGCCCATTTCAATGATATGATACTTTTTGTTTTCTTCACCGTTCAAAAACGAATTGTACAAACTTTGATTTGTAGAAGTCGTATACCAAGGCACGTAAATTGTGACTCTTTTAATTACTATTGCATCGTTTTCTCTATACACAACCGTAGTATCAAACGAATTGAAATAACCCGTATTAAACATTCTAGCCGAATCATTTATTCTACTACTCATACTTCCGACATAAGTGGCGATAACGTCTTTATCGGGGCAAAGTTTTTTCCCGAACGCCGCTTTGTCAACCGAATCTTCGGTAGATACAACGTAGGTTTTATTTGTCACATCTTCTAAATCAATATCACCAGTAGAACTAATCTCTTTGTGCATCTTAGAAATAATAGCGTTTATGTTTTTTATAATTTCATCTTTGTAAATAATTTCAATTTTATTATTATCATTTATACCTAACTCATTTAGCACTAATGTTTTAATGTTTTCCGTCAAAAGTTCAACAACTTTTGTAGAAATACAATATGACATTTTATTCAAAGAAGAACGACTACCGCTTCTTTGTAGGTCGTAAAAAATGCAAATCGTTTCACTCTCTCTGTCAATATTATAAAACAATATTTTACCTACTCTATCTCTGAAACCTCTACTTATTATGCCTTGAAACGCACTTTCAATATCCGCAGAAAAATCAACGTTTGAAAAATTTTGGTCAAATATTTCACCGACGGTAATCATTTCAATCGGTTTTTCTTCGAGTTTCGGCGTTTCGTAGGTTTTGCTTGCGTCAATGGTGCGCGTAGTTGTCGAAAAGCCGTTTCCGCTTGCAACGGTTGCCAAAATCTGCTCGTTTGTCAAGTTTTCCTTGCTCTCGACGGACAAAACGTTGTCTTTGAGCGTTCCGTTTGTGAGGGTGATTGCAATCACCGTTCCGTCCTCGCGGACTTTGCCCAAAAATGCAAAATCGCACGCCGATTTCAAGGAATCGGGGATATATTGTTCGTCCGAAAATCCGTCGAGAATCACGTTGGTTTTGTCAAAGTCGGCATTTCCTATTTGCTCGATTGTTGCCGCAACCTCGTTGACGGCTTGTGTGATTTTGGCGTTTGCTTCGTCCTTTTTGGACTGCTCTATTTTCTGCTTTGCGGTGTAGCCTGCCTTTTGCAACACCAAATCTTTTTTGTCTGCGCCCTCGTATGCCGCAAAGGCGTTGTTTTGGCAATATGCCGTGACGATTTTGCTTCCACTCACTTTTGCCACGATTGTCAAATTGTTTTTGCGTTGCATATCTAACAATTCGACGTTGCTCGTCGTCACTTCGAACTGCGAAGCGACTCGTTGCAAAATCGCTTCCTCGATTGCGGTTTGCAAATCGAGATTTGCATACGCCGAGTTTTGTTCGAGCACGCTTTCGATTTCAATCTCGTTTATCACGGGCGTATCGCCGCCGTTATTTCCGTTATTTCCGTTGTCGCCGTTCGAGTCGTTTGCGCCGTTATCGCCGCACGCAACGAATTGCGTGAGCGCGACCGCGCACAAAATCAACGCGCAAACGACGTTGACAAATGATTTTTTCAATGACATTTTTCTTTCCTCCGCCAAAAAAACGGGACTTTTGCCCTATTATCTTTATGATATTAAGTCCGTTTTCCTTTGACAAGTGCCTCGTTAAGTCTATTTAGACTTGTTAAGTACAAGAATACTTAATTAGAGTATTCTTTGATTATGTTCAAAGACATAATCAAGGAATTGAGAGAATCGCAAGATATGAGCCAGTACGAACTTGCAAGGGCTTTGCAAGTGAGTCAGTCTGCCGTTGCAAAGTGGGAACTCGGCAAAACAGAGCCTACTTCTTCCGCTTTGATTGCCATTGCGCGATTCTTCAACGTCAGCGCGGATTATCTGCTCGAACTCGAAGACGAGTTCGGCAACAAAAAATGACGGTAAATATACCTTTTTCAAAATCGATTTTTTCGGCAATAAAAAACGGTGCGACGATCGCACCGTTTTTTATTTGATCTTTGTTGCTAATTACGCTTCCTTGATTGCGCCGACGGGGCAGCCGTCTTCACACGCGCCGCAATCGATGCATTGCTCGGGATCGACAACGTATTTGC
>CAVKUX010000014.1:0-23212 GCA_963659595.1 Anaeroplasmataceae bacterium
TCTCTACCTCGTTCTCGCGATAATCTCGCTCGTGCTTATCTTCGTCAACAGCGACGTCGTAAAAGAAATCACCCTTCGCCAAGAAAAGGGCGGCAGCGTGAGAGTTACGTCCAACGTCATCACCAAGTTCGTCAAGACCACTTGCAAGCAAGTCGAAGGCGTTAAGTGCCAAAAGGTCGCTCTCGTCAGCGACGAGTACGGCGTGCGCCTCAAAACCAACGTAAAGGTCGTGGACAAAGACGTTCTCGAAGCGGAAACCTATTTGCGCACTTTGCTCGAAGACGTGTTCCTCGGCGAGTTCGGATTTAAGTTCAGTTCCATCGAAATCAAGGTTATGGCTCTTACGCCCAAGTACAAGGCAGACCAAGCCGAAGTTCAAGCGAAAGTGGAAAAGAAACTTGCCGAAATGAAAGCGCAAGACGAAAAGAACGTTCAAAACGAGCAATCCGAAGAAAACGTCGAATCCGTTGGATCCGTTGAAAACGCAGAAAACGCAGAAAACGCAGAGCAAGCGGACGTTCAAGAAGAAGTCGTCCAAGAAGCGGAAGAAACCGAAATCGGCGAAGGCGAAATCGAAGAAGTGAATGACGAATCGCAAGAAGTCGCGCAAGACGAAGCAATCGAAGGCGAAGTCGAAAACGTTGAGGAAAACGTCGAATCCGTAGAATCGGAAGAAGCGCAAACCGAGTCCGAAAGCGACGAAAAAGCGGAATAATCAAAAAAAGAATAATGTATGACGCCGTCGGCGTCAGGAGGAAATAATGAAAGAAGTTTATCTTACCCAAGAAGGTCTTGAAGAACTTAAACAAAGACTTGACTATCTCATCGTCTATTTGCGTGAGGACGTTGCAAAGAAATTGCAACACGCAAGAGAACTCGGCGACTTGTCCGAAAACGCCGAATACGACGCAGCAAAACAAGAGGAAAGCCAGGTCGCTTCCGAAATCAAGGACCTCGAAGAGCGCATTAAAAACGCCGTCATCATCGAAAAGAGCGGCACGCACAAAGTGTCTATCGGCAACACCGTCACCGTCGAATATCTCGGCGACCTCGACGATGAAGAAGATCGCATCATGACCGTGCAACTCGTCGGCGAAACAGAAGCGGACTTTGCAAAGGGCAAAATCAGCAACGAATCGCCTCTAGGCAAGTCTTTGGTGGGCAAAAAGAACGGCGAAGTCGTCAGATTCACAACCGCTCGCGGCACCGAAGAATACAAGGTCATCGGCATCAAATAACAACCGTAGACAAACGCGCTTGCGCCTGCCTTTTTGGCAAGCGTATTGCTTTTTTATAGAGAGAAATTACAATGAGTGAAGAAATCCGCAACAACGCACCCGAACAGGAAAAAGAAGTTGACGTAAACGAGGTGCGCAAGGTCAGAATCGCAAAACTCGACGAACTTGTCCAAAAGGGCGAAAATCCGTTTGAAATCACGTCCTACGAGCGCACAGCAACCGCCGGACAAATCCTTGCAAATTACGACGAGTACGAGGGCAAGGAAGTCAGCATCGCAGGCAGACTTATGTCAAAGCGCATTATGGGAAAGGCGAGTTTCGGCCATATTATGGACAGCGACGGCAAAATGCAAGGCTATTTCAGCCGCGACGATATGGGCGTTGACGAATATCAGGCGTTCAAAAAGACGGACGTGGGCGATATTATCGGCATAAAAGGCTTTGTGTTCAAGACCAAAACGGGTGAAATTTCCGTGCATGTCAAGAGCGCGACTTTGCTCTCCAAATCCTTGCTTCCGTTGCCCGAAAAGTATCACGGACTTCGCGACCCCGAATTGCGCTTCCGTCAACGCTACGTAGACCTTATCGCAAATCCCGAAGTCAAAGAAGTGTTTATCAAACGCAGCAAGATTATTTCCACGATTCGCGAAGTGCTTGACAAAAAAGGATTTATCGAGGTCGAAACCCCCGTGCTTAACACGCTCGCAGGCGGCGCGAACGCTCGTCCTTTCGTCACGCACCACAACACTCTCGATATCGATATGTATATGCGTATCGCAACCGAGTTGCACCTCAAACGTTGCATAGTCGGCGGATTCGAGAAAGTGTACGAGATAGGTCGTCAGTTCCGCAACGAGGGTATGGACACCAAGCATAACCCCGAATTTACCACAATCGAACTCTATCAGGCGTACGTCGATTACAACGAGATGATGCGCATAACCGAAGAACTTTACACGACGGCGGCAGAACGCGTTTGCGGAGGTTTGGACATCGTGTATCAAGGCACGCCTCTCTCGCTCAAAACGCCGTGGGAACGCCTCACGATGGTCGAGGCGGTGAAGAAATATACGGGGCTCGATTTCGACAATCAACCCCTTTGCGACCTCATCGCCGCGGGCAATAAGATGGGACTCGAAATGTCGTCCGATACCTCGTGGGGTCACGCACTTTACAATATCTTCGACGCGTTCGTCGAGGAAAAACTCACGGGGCCCGTGTTTATCACCGATTATCCCGTCGAGGTCAGTCCTCTCGCCAAGAAGAAACCGTCCGATCCTCGCCTTACCGAGAGATTCGAGTTCTTCATCTGCGCAAGCGAGGGCGGCAACGCGTTCAGTGAACTCAACGATCCTCTCGATCAACGTTCGCGTTTCGAGCAACAAATGCTCGCCAAAGCCAAAGGCGACGAAGAAGCCCAACCCTACGACGAGGACTTCTGCACCGCGCTCGAATACGGTATGCCCCCAACCGGCGGACTCGGCATCGGCATCGACCGTATGGTTATGTTCCTCACGGACAGTGCGTCGATACGCGATGTTCTTTTGTTCCCCACAATGAAGCCCCTCAAATGATGATTGAGCGAATAACTGTGTCAACGCCCCTCTCGAAAAAAAAAGAGGGACGTTTTTTCTTTCGCTACAAGAGTGTGGGGCGTGTACTCTTAAATTACACAACACCCCTTCCCTTCGGGCTTTCCCCTATTGCTCAAACTTGCGTCAATTCTCTGCAATATTACACATCGTTCGCAAGAGGGGAAGTCGGCACTCACATAGATAGGGGCATTTCTCTCATTATGCCACTGCGCTTTGTGCGCCAGGCAGTGGCCAACGGACGGCGCAGTCGCTTGTACTATTCGTCAAGTTCGGCGCTCATAGGCTCGCCGCCTTGCGGCTCGTGTTCAGTCTGCGAAAGGGCAGAGTAGTAGTATAAGAATGCTTCGAATGAGTGTCCGTTAAAAGTCCGCTCTGCAAGTTCGCGGACGGCGGTTTTTATCTCGTCTTCGAATAGGCACATTCCGTGTAAGAGTAGGCTTTGAATAAGTTTTCGTTTCGGGTGTGGGCAAAGCCCACCCACAATTATTAATTATTAATTATTAATTTTCCTCTATCTTTTCTTTATATTTTTTTAAGTTGAAAATCATTATATCTATGTTATAATCTATCCATAAATATATTTGAGGTGAAAGATGAGTTTCAATATCTTGCTCGCGGAAGACGACGAGGATATCGTCAAATTGCTTAAACTCTATCTTGAAAACGAGGGATTTGTGACGTTCCGTGCAAAGGACGGCGTTGACGCGTGCGAGATTTTTGACAAGGAAAAAATCGACCTTGCGCTCGTGGATATTATGATGCCGAGAATGAACGGGTACGAATTGACCAAATATATCCGTCAAAAGAGCAATATCCCCATTATCATTCTTTCGGCGGCGCAACTCGACAGCGACAAAATTTTGGGGCTCAATCTCGGCGCGGACGACTATATGGTCAAGCCGTTCAATCCCCTCGAACTCATTGCGCGCATAAACGCAAATTTGCGCAGATTTTACAAATTGGGCAACGCTCAGGAAGATGACGGAGGCAAAATCACCATAGGGGAGTTGACCCTCGACACCAACACGCTCACCCTCGAAAAGAGGGGCGTTCCCGTCAATCTCACCGCAACCGAGTATAAGATTTTGCTTATGCTTATGAAGTCGCCGGGGCGGGTGTTCACCAAAATGCAGATATACGAAGAGGTCAACGGCGACTACTATGCAACCGACGACAACACGATGATGGTGCATATCTCCAACATTCGCGACAAGATCGAGGACGACCCGAAAAATCCGCGTTACATAAAGACGTTAAGAGGTCTCGGATACAAGATTGAAAAACAGTAAACTGCACAAAAACGAAGATTATACGTTGCAAAACGGCGATTCAAGTGTCGATTGCGGCGATAATCGCAAAAAAGGCGGGCGCAACAAGAGAATGAAAAATGCGCCGCACATCGACAACGCAAGTTTCCTTGCGTTGCTTATTCGAAGTTACGTTTCCTTTTCGCTGATTATAATTTTGGGTGTGGTTGCCATATTTATTTTTGCCAACTGGGCGTTTTCGCCAAACGGCATAAACATACGACAAAAGAATATTTCTGACTATAAATCATATCTCGAAAACGGCAACTATCAAAAGATTCCGTCAAACAAAATTCTCGGCGACGAGGGATGGATCGAAGTCGTCACGGCGGACGGAAACACCGTGTATTCCACTCGCTCGGAAAGCGGCGTTTATACGCAGGGCGAACTCGATTGTATAGTCCGCTACAACGTCGGCGAAACGAGGGAAGTGCATAATTTCAAACTCGCCACCGACAAGTACAACTACCTCGTCACCATAAGTTACAGCGACAGCGAGGGCAATCCGCAAGAGCGTTACTACCTTTTGAGCAAGGGCGACGACGGATTGTATCGCATAGTTTCTTCCTCCATTTCCACAACAAAAACGAGTTTTACGCAACAAGAATACGACTATCTCACCTACAACGCCGCCCATTCCGAACAGCGAATGTATCGCCTGTCCTTCAAGGGCTCGGACGGAGTGGATTATTATGCCGTTTTTCTGACTGAAAACGAGGATAGCACAGCCGTGGCGTATTTGTTTTTTGTTGTGGTTGTGCTTTGCATTCTCGCATTGTTTGCGACGGTTATGGTGTTTTACATTCGCTACATCAACAAGCACGTTCAAAAACCGCTTGCGGTGCTGTCCTACGCTATGACGACGTTCCCGTCGAAAGAGGAGCACGAGCATTTGAATTACAAAGGCTCCAAAGAGTTCGAGCATCTTTACGATAGTTTTAACGAGATGGTTGACCTTCTCGACGCGAGCGAGCGGCAACGTCTTGCGCTCGAAGCGGACAAACAGCGTATGCTTGCGGGTTTGTCGCACGACTTAAAAACCCCCGTCACCATAATTCAAGGTTTCACGAAGGCGATAAAAGACGGCTTGGTGAGCGACGAGGACAGGCAAAAGTATTTGCAGATTATCCTCACCAAATCCGACCAGATGGTTGCGCTCATCAATCAGTTTTACGAATACAACAAACTCGAACATCCCGACTTCGCGCTTGACAAAAAGCCCTGCGACGTTGCGGAACTCGCAAGAAGTTTTCTTGCCGGAATATACGACGAATTCGAGATACGAGGATACAATCTCGACGCACAGATTTGCGAAGAACGCCTCGTGTGCAACTTGGACAAAGGGCAGTTTTTGCGCGTGTTCGAGAACATAACGGGCAACTTCTTCAAGTATACGCCGAAGGGTTCGACGTTGCTTTTCTGCGTGAAAAAGGAGGGGAGCAAGGCGAAAATCGCAATTGCGGACAACGGTCTCGGCATAAACGAGGAATCGAAAAAAGACGTGTTCGAGGCGTTTGTTGTGGGCGAAAAATCCCGCAATAATCAGGGTTCGGGGCTCGGACTTGCCGTTTGCAAAAAAATCGTCACTATGCACGGCGGAAGCATCGAACTTGCAAAAGAGCCGATAGAAGGCTACAACACAGAGTTCGATATTACGCTCGATTTGAGCGAGGACGCGCAAAAATGATAACCGCAACAGTGCCTGCAAAACTCAATCTGTCGCTTGCCGTAACGGGAAAAAGAGGGGGTATGCACACCCTCGATATGATTGTGTATCCGTATGAAAAATACGCGGACGTCGTCGAGTTCTTTCCCGTTGACGGTAAAGTCGGGTTCGACGTGTTTGTAAAGGGCGGTTTCGACGGCTTGGACAAGGAAAGATTTTCAGCCTTTGTTTGCGACAAATTCGAGGCAATCGCAAAGCGTTTGCAAGTGGGCGGAAAAATCGAGATTTTCAAAGGCGTACCCCTCGGCGCAGGACTGGGCGGCTCGTCTGCGTCGATAGCGTGCGTTTATAAAGCCGCAATCGAATATCTGCGCGAAAAAGGTCGAAATATGCCGTTAGATGTCGAATTTTTGCTATCGCTCGGCAGCGACGTGCCTTATATGGTTCACGGCGGCGTATGTCGCGTTTCGGGCGTTGGCGAAGTCATAGAGGAATTGGAAAGCGAGGGCAAAATCGAAGTGTGCGAGATTATCGCAGAGGGCGGAAGCGACAGCGGAAAATGTTATAAACTTCTCGACGAACTTTGCGGCGAAAAATTCGACGGCGCAAACATTTCTACGACGATTGCCGAAGCAATCGAGGTTGCGAGAAACGACCTTTTCGAGCCTGCCTGCATTCTCAATCCGCAGATAAAAACCGCTTGCGAAGAGTTGAAAGAGTGCGGATTCGACAAAATTTTTATGTCGGGAAGCGGAAGCGCCGTTTTTGCAATTTCCGGATTCGTCAAACAAAAATCTTACAAAAGTACAAAATAAAGTGCGGTTTTCTACATTTTTTGAAAAATGATTTTTGCAAATTGTGCATTTTTGCAAAAAATTTACATTTTAACCCTTGTATGCGCGCGTGTTTTTTGTTACAATAAATGTAAATAATATTTGAAGTATATCCTTGATTGATAAGGGATTTGCTTTTGGAGAAAGTAATGTCAAAACAAAAAGACAGTTATGCAAGTTATTTGTTCCACGAAGGGACGAATTATCAAGCGCATAAGATGTTCTCGCCCGTTCCGCATGCGGAAGACGGCATAGACGGTTGGGATTTTGCCGTATGGGCGCCCAACGCCGCGTCCGTTTCGGTTGTGGGCGATTTTAACGATTGGAACGTCGACGCCAACCGTATGCAGAAGCAGGACGACGGCGTATGGACGGCTTTCGTTGGAGGCGCGGCGCAGTTTCAAGCATACAAATACGCAATAACGTCCGAAAACGGCGAAATAGTCTTCAAGTGCGACCCCTACGGATTGCATTTCGAGACCGCGCCTGCAAACGCTTCCAAACTTTACGACATCTCGGGCTACCGCTGGAAAGACAAAAAGTGGATGAGAGAGCGGGAAAATTTCAATCCCTACGGCTCGCCAATCAACATCTACGAGATTCATTTCGGCTCGTGGAAGAAGTACGCCGACGGCAACTACATCAATTACAGCGCAATGGCGGACGAACTCATCCCCTACGTCAAAAAAATGGGTTACACGCACATCGAAGTCATGCCGCTCACCGAATATCCTTTCGACGGAAGTTGGGGATATCAGACGACGGGTATGTTTGCGCCGACTTCTCGCTACGGCACGCCCAAGGACCTTATGGAATTTATCGACCGCTGCCACAGAGCGGGCATAGGCATCATTCTCGACTGGGTGCTTGCGCATTTTCCGCGCGACGAGCAAGGTCTGCGCCTTTTTGACGGCACGCCCCTTTACGAATACGCCGACCCTCGCAAGGGCGAGCATAAAGAGTGGGGCACGATGGTGTATGACTTCGGCAAAAACGAGGTCAAATCTTTCCTCATATCCGCGGCGATGTTTTGGTTTGACGTATACCACATCGACGGAATTCGTTGCGACGCGGTTGCGAGCATGCTCTATCTCGACTACGGCAGAAAGGACGGCGAGTGGGCGCCCAATCAGTATGGCGGAAATTACAATCTCGAAGCAAAGGACTTCTTAAAACAAATGAACACCGCAATACTTTCAAAGTATCACGGCGCGCTCACCATAGCGGAGGAAAGCACCGCCTATCCTATGATAACCAAGCCTGCTTACGACGGCGGACTCGGATTCAATTTCAAGTGGAATATGGGTTGGATGAACGACAGTTTGCATTATCTGTCTCTCGACCCGTTTTTCAGAAAAGACAATCACAACAACCTTACTTTTGCAATCACCTACGCTTACAGCGAAAACTACATTCTTCCCATCTCCCACGACGAAGTCGTACACGGCAAGTGCAGCATGATAAACAAAGTGCCGGGCGACTACGACCAAAAGTTCGAGGGGCTTAAAGCGTTTTACGGTTTTATGATGGGACATCCCGGCAAGAAACTCAATTTTATGGGCAACGAATTCGCGCAGTTTATCGAATGGAATTACGCCCAACAACTCGATTGGTTCCTGCTCGATTATCCGCGCCACCGCACCTTCCAAAAGTTTATGAAAGACCTCAACGCTTTCTATCTCGAAAACAAGGCTATGTGGCAACTCGACTGCACTTACGACGGGTTTAAGTGGATAGTTGTGGACGACAATTCGCAAAACGTCGTATCCTTCATTCGCAAGGCGGCGGACGGCGAGTACGTCATATGCGTCGTCAACTTCTCGCCCGTCGAGAGGCTCAAATACGTTATGGGCGTTCCAGAGGGCGTGACATACAGAGCGGATTTGTATTCCGCGCTCAAAAAGTACGGCGGCGAGGAGGAAAGACGTCCCTCGTTCAGAGCGAGCGCAAAACCCTCGCACGGTTATCCGTATTCAATAAAAGTCAATATTCCCAAAAACTCTGTTATGTTTTTGAAGCCGGAATATAAGGAGGAAAAATAAATGAGCAAGATTTCCAAAAAGGAATGTATCGCAATGCTTCTTGCGGGCGGTCAGGGCACAAGACTGGGCGTGCTTACCTCGTCGGTTGCAAAACCCGCAGTGCCGTTCGGCGCAAAGTATCGCATCATCGATTTTCCGCTTTCCAACAGTATCAACAGCGGCATCGATACAATAGGCGTACTCACGCAGTATCGCCCCTTCGAGTTGCATCAATACATAGGCAACGGTCAGCCGTGGGATCTCGACAGGCTCAGCGGCGGTATCTACGTTTTGCCGCCGTATATGGGCGCAAAGTCGGGCGAGTGGTACAAAGGCACGGCGAACGCAATCTACCAAAATATAGACTTTATCGACAACTATAGCCCCGATTATGTCGTGATTCTGAGCGGCGACCACATCTACAAGATGGATTATCACGATATGCTCAAAGAGCATAAACGCAACGGCGCGGACTGCACCATCGCTGTGCGCGACGTACCCATCGAGGAAGCAAGTCGCTTCGGCATCCTCAACCTCAAAAAGAATAGCAAACAAATCGAGGAATTCGAGGAAAAACCGAAGAATCCCAGAAGCACGAAGGCTTCTATGGGCATTTATATCTTCACATGGGAAAAACTTCGCAAGTACCTCATCGAGGACGAAAACGACAAGGACAGCGAAAACGATTTCGGCAAAAATATCATCCCCAAAATGCTTGCGGACGGACAGAGAATGTACGCTTATCAATTTGACGGCTACTGGAAGGACGTCGGCACGATTTCTTCCTTGTGGGAAGCGAATATGGACATTCTCAAGGGCGACGAGTTCAATCTCGACGACGACAAGTGGAAGATTTACGCGCGCAACAACGCCGAGCCGCCGCACTACGTCGCGCCGACGGGCAACGTCATAAACTGCCTCGTCAGCGAAGGCACGGTCATCAACGGCACGGTCAAAAACAGCATTGTGTCCAATTCCGTCAAAATCGGCAAAGACGCGTATATCGAGGAATCCGTCATTATGCCCGGCGCGGTCATCGAAGACGGCGCGGACGTGAGATATTCCATTGTCGGTTGGAATGCGGTCGTGGGCAAAAACAGTATGGTCGGCGAAACGCTCGAACATTGCAATCCGGGCGAGTGGAAAATCAGCGTCATCGCCCCCAACTACACTCTTGCACCGAACTCGGTCGTCGGCGCAAACGAAATGATAGGTTAAGGAGGGAAGAATATGAAAAACAACACGATGGGCGTTTTGTTCGCGTCCGACCCCGACAGCCATCTCAACGATTTGACAATCCATCGCACCACGGCTTCGTTGCCGTTTGCCGGAAGATATCGTCTTATCGACTTCACGCTGTCAAACCTCGTACACTCGAATATCACCACGATAGGCATTGTCACGCGCAACAACTACAATTCCCTTATGGATCACCTTCGTATGGGTCGCGACTGGGACTTGAACAGAAAAAACAGCGGTCTTACGCTTTTCCCGCCTTTTGCGTTCAACAGCGAGCATAAGATGTACAAGGGCAAAATCGAAGCGTTGTTCAATCTGCGTGGCTATCTTTTGAACAACAACGAGGAATACGTCGTCATATCCAACACGAATATCGCCTGCAACATCGATTTTGACGAGATAGAATCCTTCCACATCGAAAGAGGCGCGGATATAACCGTACTCACCTACAATACCGACGATATCACGCCGAGAAAACTCATCATTTCTTCGGACAAAAATCACCGTATCACCGATATGCGCTACGCAGTGGCAAGCGACACGGGCAAGCAACAATGCAACCTCAACATATACTTCATCAAGAAGGACTTGCTCATCTCCCTTGTCGACAACGCATATGCGCACGGCTGCTATGATTTCGAAAAGGATATTCTCCAAGAAAACCTTTCCGAACTCTACATTATGAACTACGAGGTCAACGAGTACGTCGCCGTCATCGACCGTATTCCAACCTATTTCAAACGCAGCATGGATTTGCTCAAACCCGAGGTGAGAGAGGCTTTGTTCTACAAACATTCCACCATTCTCACAAAGGTTAAGGACAGCGTTCCCGCAAGGTATAAAGGCGGCGCAAACGTCAAAAATTCAATCATCGCCGACGGTTGCGTCATCGACGGTACAGTCGAAAATTCCATTCTCTTCCGTTCCGTCAAGGTCGGCAAGGGCGCAGTCATCCGCAATTCCATCGTCATGGAAGACACCATCGTCATGGAAAACGCCTCTCTCGATTACACCATCACCGACAAGGACGTCATCATTCAGCCGGGACGTGTGTTGAGCGGGTATGAGACTTATCCGATGGTAGTCGTCAAAGGCAAAGTAATTTAATTTGAGCGCGCTATTGAGCGCATAGCGGCGTCAGACACCTTCGCCCGTCAACTCATTTACGCTTTGTAAATTAGGGTTGCCGTGCGGAAGTATCTTCCTTGCTCTACATCTCAATATCGCACTCAAAAAGCGCGCTATTTGGCGTGATACTGCGTCAGCGCACCTCGCTCGTCAATTCACGTACGGTTTAGTACGTTAGGATTGCCGCTTAAGGAACGCTTCCTTGTCTGACGCTCAAATAGCGCGCTTAAATATAAAGGATAAACATTATCAAAAGGCGCGCTTAAATAACGAATACTCGTTCAAGGAGTGCTTATAAACGAAATGTGTCAATTCGCAGACGGAACGCGAGCCGCAACGGCGGCGAGCCATTGCTCAAACGGCGTTGCGGCAATGTCAATCGCCCACGTCGTCATTCAGAGCGTAGCGTGGGAATCCCCTAAACAGAAACGAAAACTTTTGGGGCGATTGTCAAAAACCGCACTTGTTCTCGCAATCACTAACCGCGCAGAGAATTTGTGCTATCAGTACAAACACGGATAAAACCTCACGCCGCAATTTCGCCAAATTATCTGCTTGGTGCAACGCACTTCGTGCGCAAGCGGAAATTTGAACGGCGGTTGGGCGCGACGCGTTAAACAACACATTCAGTGAATGTGTTGTAGCCAAAGCGAACGAGGCGGATTGCCTCGCAAACGCCGGAGTCCAAACATGTGAGGAAAGGGGAAACTTTAATTCAAAGTTTATCTCAAACTCTAATATAAAAGAGGACAGATTTATGAAAATTCTATTTGTTGCATCAGAAGCAATGCCGTTCGTTCGGTCGGGCGGATTGGGCGACGTGGCAGGCGCGCTTCCGAAGGCTCTCAATGCGCTCGGTCACGATTGCAGAGTTATCATTCCTTTCTACAAAGAGGAAATCAAGGAGACTTATCGCGATTCGTTCAGGTTTGTCGCTTCGACGTTCGTCGATTTGAGTTGGCGCCGTCAATACTGCGGCGTTTACGAGGCGGTTTACGACGGCGTAACTTACTACTTCGTGGACAACGAGTATTATTTCAAGCGTAAAGGTCTTTACGGTCATTTCGACGACGGCGAACGCTTTGCGTTCTTCTCCAAAGCCGTTCTCGAAGCGTTGCCGCTCATCGACTTTTATCCCGACGTGTTGCACGCAAACGACTGGCACACCGCACTTACGCCCGTATTTCTCGACGTGTTCTATCGCGCAAGCGAGGATTATCAACGCATAAAGACGGTGTTCACCATTCACAACATCGAGTTTCAGGGCAAGTACGGCGACAGCCTCATAGGCGACATTCTCGGTTTGCCCGAATGGGCGCGCCCGCTCGTTATGAACGGCGATTGCGTAAACTATATGAAGGGCGGTATCGAATCATCCAACGCAGTCACCACCGTCAGCGAAACGTACGCGCAAGAGATTCTCGACCCGTTCTATTCCTACGGACTTAACGGTATACTTTCAAACCGCAGATACAAACTTCACGGCGTTGTCAACGGAATAGACCAAGTGCTTTACGACCCCAAGACCGACAAGAAACTTTTTGCGGATTACACCGTCAAAAACTACGCGGTCAAGAAGGCGGAAAACAAGAAGGCTCTTTGCGAGATGATAAACTTGCCGTTTGACGAAAATCGTCCGCTCATCGCAATGGTCACAAGGCTCACCGAACAGAAGGGTCTCGACCTCGTGGGCGCGGTTATCGACGATATTATGCGCGCGGACGTTCAAGTGGTTGTTCTCGGCACGGGCGACTGGAAGTACGAGAATATGATAAAGTCCGTCGAGGAACGTCATCCCAACAAGTTCAGAGCAATTCTCGCGTTTTCGAGCGATTTGGCAAGCAAAATTTACGGCGCGAGCGATATGTTCCTCATGCCGTCCAAATTCGAGCCGTGCGGACTTTCGCAACTCATCGCAATGCGCTACGGCTCTGTGCCTATCGTTCGCGAAACGGGCGGACTCAAGGACACCGTGCCTGCGTACAACCCCGAAACGGGCAAGGGCAAAGGCTTCACGTTCAAGACCTACAACGCATACGATATGCTCGACGCAATCTGGCGCGCTTACGCAACCTACAACGACAAGGACAACTGGGACAAGATTGTCAAAAACGATATGAAATCCGATTTCAGTTGGGAAGTCAGCGCCAAAAAGTACGCCGACATCTATCAAAATCTGTAAAAACTCGCTTTGCGGCGACACCGCAAGGCTGTAAAAATAAAAACTAATTATCTTTCGTCCGGGGGAAAGCGGAAGGAAGGAAAGGATATGAAATTCAAAACTACGCAAAAGGAAATCACAAACAGCATTTCCGGCGTGCTAACGAGTTATTTCGGCGTAAAACCCGAAGACGCAAGCAAAGCGCAAATCTATCGCGCAACTTGTATGGTCATTCGCGATTTGCTCACCAGCGAACGCGTAAACTTCAAGAAAGAGTGCCGCGCGCAGAACGCAAAACAAGTCTACTATATGTCGATGGAATTTTTGCTCGGCAGGTCTCTTCGCAACCATCTTTTCAATATGGGCATCACCGACGAGGTGACAAAAGCCGTTGAAAGTTTCGGCGTAAAGATGGACGAAATCTACGCTTTCGAGCCCGACGCGGGTCTCGGAAACGGCGGCTTGGGCAGACTCGCCGCGGCGTATATGGACGCGCTCACGTCCTGCGACTATCCCGCAAACGGATTCTGCATTCTTTACGACTACGGTATTTTCAAACAAGTCATTGTTGACGGTTGGCAACTCGAACAGCCCGACGATTGGCTCAAAATGGGCGACGTTTGGCTCAATCCCCGTCTTGAAGAAACCTATCAGGTCAAGTTCGGCGGCGTAGTCGACCAAAACTGGCAAGACGGCAAACTCACCGTAACCCAAAGAGATTGCACCGTCGTCAATGCAGTGCCTTACGATATGAACGTATCGGGTTACGACACGAGCGCGGTCAACCGTTTGAGACTTTGGAAGTCGCAAGCGCCGCAAGACTTCGATATGGATATGTTCAGCAAGGGCGAATATATCAAGGCGAGCGCGGCAAAGGCTATGGCAGAGTCCATCAACAAAGTGCTTTATCCCGCAGACGACCACATCGAAGGCAAATCCTTGCGCCTTAAACAACAATACTTCTTCGTTTCGGCGTCCATTCAATCCATTTTGCGCCGTCACTTGAAGTTCAATCCCAGCCTCGACAACCTCGCGGACAGAGTGGCAATCCACATCAACGACACGCACCCCACGCTTTGCATACCAGAACTTATGCGCCTTCTTCTCGACGAATACGGCTACGGTTGGGATCAGGCTTGGGACATCACCGCGCACGTCATTTCCTACACCAACCACACCGTTATGGCGGAAGCGCTCGAAAAGTGGCCTCAAAGCCTTTTCCAAAGTCTGCTTCCTCGTATCTACCAAATCGTGCAAGAAATCAATCAACGCTTCTGCGGCGAGTTGTGGGCGTACTATCCCAACAACTGGGACGTAGTAAACCGCAACGCTATTCTCGCAAACGGTCAAGTCAAAATGGCAAATCTCTGCCTTGCGACTTCGCACACGATAAACGGCGTCAGCGCATTGCATAGCGACATTCTCAAAAACGACGTTTTTGCGGATTACTACCGTATGCACCCCGAAAAATTCACCAACGTCACCAACGGCATTACGCACAGACGTTGGGTCGCGCAGGCAAATCCGCGCCTTGCGAGTTTATTAAACGAACTCATCGGCGACGGCTGGCTCAAAGACGCAGACAAATTGCAGGACTTGCAAAAGTATATGGGCGACAGACAAGTGCTCGATTGCCTTGCCGCCATCAAACTTCAAAACAAGCAAGACCTTGCAAAATATATCCTCGAACACAACAACATAGAAGTCGATCCGAGCAGCATATTCGACGTACAGGTCAAGAGATTGCACGAGTATAAACGTCAACTTCTCAACGCGCTCAACATTCTCGACCTCTATTTGCAAATCAAAGAGAATCCTAACCTCGACATTCATCCGCGCACGTTCATTTTCGGCGCGAAAGCGGCAAGCGCGTACTATATGGCAAAGCAAATCATCCGCTTCATATGCGCGCTCGGCGATCTCGTCAACAACGATCCCGACGTCAAGGGCAAACTCAAAGTCGTGTTCCTTGAAAACTACCGCGTATCCCTTGCCGAAATCATTATGCCGGCGGCGGAAGTGAGCGAGCAAATCTCTCTTGCAGGCAAAGAGGCGAGCGGCACGGGCAATATGAAGTTCATGATAAACGGCGCGCTCACAATCGGTACGCTCGACGGCGCAAACGTCGAAATCCACTCGGAAGTGGGCGACGGCAACATCTTCCTTTTCGGTATGCTCGCAAACGAAGTCGAGGATTTGTGGCGCAGAGGTTACAATCCCTCGCACTATTATCAAACCAATCCGCGTATCAAACGCCTCATCGACACCCTTCGCCAAGGCGTCAACAACATATCTTTCGGCGAAATCGCGGACTCGCTCACGACGGGTCGCGGCGGTCAACCCGACAGTTATATGGTTCTTGCGGACTTTGACAGTTACTCGGCGGCGCAACGTCGCGTAAACGACACCTATCTCGACAAAGAAACGTGGAATCGTATGTCGCTCGTCAACATCGCAAAAGCAGGATTCTTTGCGGCAGACAGGTCGGTCGAGGAGTACGCAACTCGCATTTGGAACTTGCAAAAAGTTCGTCATTGAGCGACTAATTTTGTCAGCAACGCCCGAGAGTCAACTCATTTACACATGGTAAATTAGGGTTGCCGTTCGGGCATCGCTTCCTCATTATTCATCTCATTGACGAACTTTTTGAAAACAGCAAATTACACAACGCGCACTCAAAACGAAAGCTCACACTTGATTTTGACGAACGCGCGTTGCGCGCAATAATTGATTTTGGGGTGCGGGGTAAAACCACGCCCTCAATTATTAATTATTAATTATTAATTAACCGTATGTACAATCCTTTGCTTCACAAAAAGCCGTACGGGGCAAGCGTTATGAATCAAGAAACGCGCATGACATTCCCCGCTCAAAACTCGCTTGGCATAAAGCGAGTTTTTGTCGTGTTGCGCCAAGTTTTCGGCGAGGGCGGCGAAGTCGCGGGCGAGTCCTTGCGCTACGAATTGCCGCTGTCGCACTGTGAAAACGGACAAGACTTTTTCGATGGTGCTTTTGCGCTTTCGGAGTGGGGCATTTGGCAATATCGTTTCGAGGGAGAGTTGGCAAACGGCGATTTGGCGTTCTTCGGCAGAGGGCTTGACGGAACTGCAATTCGAGGAGATTGGTTGCCCGAATGGCAGTTGACTGTAACGAAATGCGACTATAAAACGCCGAATTGGGCAAAACAAGGCGTAATCTATCAAATATTTGCCGACAGATTTTGCAAGGTCGGAAACAAGCCGTTCTCAAAAAGAGGCAGGTTACACGCCGATTGGTACGAACGTCCCGACATAGCCGAAGACGGCGGAGATTACCGCGCGGACGACTTTTTCGGCGGCAACATCGAGGGCATAATCTCGAAACTCGATTATTTTCAATCGCTCGGCGTAAGTTTGATTTATCTTTCGCCCGTGTTTGAGTCTTGCTCGAATCACCGTTACGATACGGGGGATTATCTGAAAATCGACCCGCTGTTCGGCACTGAAGAAGAATTTGAAAATCTCGTAAAAAAGGCCGACGAAAAGGGCATAAGAATTATGCTCGACGGCGTGTTCAATCACACGGGTTCGGACAGCAAATATTTCAACAAAGAGGGAACGTACCCCGACTTGGGCGCATACCAAAGCAAGCAATCGCCGTACTTCGACTGGTACTATTTCACAAAATATCCCGACGAATACGCGTGCTGGTGGGGTAGCACCGTCGTGCCGACCGTCAACAAGAGCGCGCAAGGATTTTGCGATTTGATTTTGGGCGAAAACGGCGTTATCGACAAATGGTCGAAAGCGGGAGTAAAAGGCTGGCGACTCGACGTCGTGGACGAATTACCTATTGATTTTACAAACAAACTTTGCTCGCGTATCAAGAGCGAGGGCGAGGATATGCTCGTTGTCGGCGAGGTGTGGGAAGACGCTTCGATAAAGATTGCGTACAGTCAGTGGCGACCCTATTTTATGGGCGAGCAACTCGATTCGGTTATGAACTATCCGTTCAAGGAAGCGATTTTGTCATATGCGCTCACTGGCGACAAAAACGCTTTCATATCCGACGTTACGACAATATTAGAGCATTATCCCAAACAATCTCTCGACGTGCTTATGAACCTTGTGGACAGCCACGACACCGCTCGTGCGATAACCGTACTTTCGGGCGTAAAACCGCCTTATTCAAAGAAGGACAGAGCGGACTTTACGCTCTCCCATGAGCAGTACGACATTGCAAAACGCAGGCTTAAACTCGCAAGCGCGTTGCAGTATACCTTGCCGGGAGTTCCGTGCGTGTTTTATGGCGACGAGGTCGGCAAACAAGGCTATGAAGACCCGCTCAATCGCGGGACTTACGAGTGGGGCAGAGAGGATAACGATTTGCTTGCGCATTATCGAAAACTCGGCGAATTGCGCCGCAATTTCGCACCTTATTTGCAAGGCGAAACACATTTCGTACCCGACCCCGACAAACTTATTTTCGAGCGTGTTTGCGTAGGCGGCGTATTGCGAGTCGAATCGCAAGGTTTGCGGCTTTCGATAAGCGTAAACGGAAAAACAATTATGTTAATTAATAATTAATAATGAATAATTAATAATTGAGGGCGGGACACCCGCACCCCATTGCTCAAACGGCGTTGCGGCAAAGTCAATCGCCCACGATGTCATTCAGAGCGAAGCGTGGGAATCCCCTAAATAGAAACGAGAACTTTTGGGGCGATTGTCAAAAACCGCACTTGTTCTCGCAATCACTAACCGCGCAAGCCCTCTTTGCTCTCCCGAATAAGACGGGCAAAGAATCCAGCCACAATTCCGCGCGAGTGCTTGCTTGGTAAATGCGCACTTTGTGCGCGAGCGGATAAACGACACTTATTCAAGGCTTACTTATACAACTACTCTGCCCTTTCGAAGACGAAATTGGAGCCGCAAGGCGGAAGATTCGAATATTCCATATGTCATTCCGAGCGCAAGCGTGGGAATCCAGCCGTAGGCGTATTTCGCTTCGCTTGATTGTCACGGCACAACATTCGTTGTCCCTCACAATGACACATGGATAATTCAAATATTCCGCTTGCGTGCAAAGCACGCGCCCACCAATTCAAAGCGTACTTATTAACGTTATGTGCTTATTCGAAGACGGAACACGAGCCGCAAGGCGGCGAGCCTATGAGCGCCGAGCTGAACGATTTGTACGAGAATGCGTGGCATTCCGTTGCGAAGCCGCCACGCAGGCGAAGTGGCACGGCTTTCAGCCGATTTGTATTGCCAACAGCCCGTCTGCCGTTCGTTGCTCGCAACGAACTAGCGATTGCTACGAAGTCAATCGCGTCCTGCCTCCCCCGCGAACGAAGATAACCTATGTAGAGAAATGCCCCTAACTGAGTGGTGGGAGAAATACCCGAGAGGGAAAGAGGGGGGCGCTTCTATTTTGAGTACACGCCGCTACACTCTTGTAGAGGAAGAATACGTCACCAAGCAGATAATCTGCGAAACTGCGGTTTGAGTTTTTGTCCGTCTTATTTTGATAGCAAAGATTCTCTGCGCGGTAGAGAGATTAAAAAAGCGATATATAAAAAGAAAGCACGCGTTTGCGTGCTTTCTGTAAGCATATCGCTATTTTAGTCGGCGTCGAGCGCATCCAATCTGATTTGTTTCTTTTCCTCTTTGGTGAGTTTTCTGCCCTTTGAGAGTTGCTTGCTGTCGCCGTGTTTGACAAAGAACATCAACACGATTGCGATAACGATGCATATTGCACTGTAAAGGAACAAATACTTGTTGCCGCCTGCGTCCATAATCGCGCCTCCGATTGCAGGGGTGATCGCTTGCGCGGACATCGTTGCAACGTAGTAGTAACCGGTGTATTGACCGACCGTTTCCGCCGTCGATAGTTCGGTGACCATCGGGAACGTGTTGACGTTTGCAATGATAAGACCGAAGCCTGCGATGAGATAGAACAGAGCAAACAGCACGGCAGGGATAGCCGCAACGTCGTTGGGTTGAACGGCAAAGCAGATGAGCAAGAAGGAAATGACCGCAAGGGCAAATCCGATCATAATGGATTTTCTTCTGCCGATTTTTGCCGCCATATATCCGACGGGGATGAATGCGATTGCGCTTATGCCCATCGAAACGCCCGATATAATGGACGCAATGCCTGCCGAGAGGTTGAGCGCTTTCGTGGTATAAATGGAAAGGTTGGACGAAACAGCGTTATAGCCCATAAACCACATGAAGATGGAAGCGAGAATGAGCGCAAACGATTTGAGTCTGCCTTTTTCGAGGTCGTTTTTCGAGCCCCACCACTCTTTGGGGGATTGATGTTTTTTCTTTGTGTTTTCGACAACTTGCTTTGCAAAATCGAGAGTTTCGGGTGCGATTTCTTCTTTTGCCGTGCCGTCGAGGAGTTCTTGCGCTTCGCCGTCGGGCTTGCTGTCGAGATTGTATTCTGCGTCGCCTTCTGAAATGAGTTCCTCGGCAAATTTTTCCACTTCGGGATTTTCGCCTTCGGCAAAGTCGTCGATTTCGTATTCCTTGCAGATTTCTTGGCATTTTGCAACCATCTTACGCTCGTTGACGAGGGCGAGGAATCCTGCAAGAAGCAAGAGCATACCTGCCGCAACCGAGCCGAAGATGATGACGTAGTTTTCAAGGCGTTGACCGAACAAAACCACCGTGTAAATCAAGAACGCTATTGCGCCGCCGATACCGCCGCAAAGGTTGATGATAGCGTTTGCTTGCGAGCGCAAGGGCTTCGGCGTGACGTCGGGCATAAGCGCGACCGCGGGTGAACGGAAGGTTGCCATTGCGATAAGCACCAAAAGAAGAATGACCATATACACGACGAGGCTCTTGATACCTGCGTCGGTCTTCGTGCATTTTTCGTGAACTTCGTTGCTTATGTAGTTGTTGATACCTGCCGCAACGTATTTTTTGTACGCGGCGTTGCTGTCAACGAGGTTTTGATACGTCTTGCCTTCGACGGGCGAGGCGGCAGACAAATCTTCGACGACGTTGCCGTCATAATAGTACGTCGTTGCGCCGAGCATATTGAGGACGGCTTTTTTGGACGTCATTTTGCCGTAGTAACGCAAAGACACGAAGTCTTCTCTCGTGACCTTATTGTTGTTGAGGTAGGTGAGGTCGCAATAGTTTGCGCTGCCTTCCTTGCCTGCGACCGCGTTGTCGTACCATTCTTCGAGAAGCGGTTGCATAAACGCGTCGCTGTCGAGTTGCGATTCGATTTGGGTGGTGAGATCTTGTGCTTTTGCCTGTTGTTTGAGGGTGGCAACGGGAACGAACACCATAAGCACAACCGCGCAAACCGTACCGATGACGATAAACGGCGTACGGCGACCCCATTTTTTGACGAGTTTGCCGTGAGCGTTGTCGCTGAGTTTGCCGAAAAGCGGCAACATAAAGAGGGACAAGAGGTTGTCAAGACCCATAATGATACCGCGCGCCCAACTCGGCAAGCCGTATGCGTGTTCCAAAAGAAGGGGAACGACAAAGTCGTATGCCGTCCAGAACAGCATAATGATTGCAAACGCAAAGCCGACCTTGAAGGTCTGCGGATAGTCGAGTTTGAGAGGCGGTCTGCCTTTCTCGTCGAGTATTGGTGCGGGTTTTTCCTTTTTACTCATAATAATCTCCTACAACAGAATATCCATAAATTACGCGTACGCACGCGCACGATAATACAGATAAATATATTATAGTGTAAAAATGTCGGATTGTAAATACTCAATATAACGCAAATGTGTAAATTTTTTGTAAAAAGCGGGATAGTTTTCAAGAATTTACAGACTTATAAATCCGTAGCAAAGCATTCCGACGACGGCGGATATGACGATAATAAGAATAGGTTGCAGAGTTTTGCCTTTGATTTTTATAAACGATATGCCGAATAGGAATACGAAAAGGCAAGTGCCTATCAAGTCGAATTGTACGGCGTCGTGAGAGAGTACGCTCGATATTCCAAACAGCGTTGACAGCACAAACCCCACGAACACCGCAACGAGCAATCCCGTCACCGTCGAGCGAACGTATGCGAAAACGCTTTGCACGGCAGGCTTCTTTATGAGATTTGAAAACGCCATAGCGACGAGCGTTATGATGATAAGAGAGGGAAGCACCACGCCGAAAGTCGCGCAAACCGCGCCGAGTATGCTTTCGCCGACGCCCGCCGATTGCAAGACGGATACGCCCGTATAAGTTGCGATATTCACTGCAAACGGCCCTGGTGTGCTTTCGGAAATTGCGATAAAGGATTGCACTTCTTCGATTGTCAGCCAGCCTTTTTCGACGACTTCCTGACTTATCATGGGAATCATCGCTTGCCCGCCGCCTATCGTGAAAAGTCCTATTTTGAAAAACGTCCAAAAGAGTTGAAGATATATCATTTTTTATCCTCCTCTTTGGCGTTATTCAATACTGTTTGATTTTCCGAAATTTGCGTTATGTTGTCGCAATCGATTGTTTTGTATGCGGAATCGAGGGTATAAACGTCGGTTTCGCGCACATATTCGTCATTTTCGAGAGTACGACCCACGCGCTCGTTGTAGTACTCGGGCGTGCCTACCGAGTGCAAAATTTTCTTGTCGTACACGCTCTTTATCGCCATTGCCGCGCACGCTATGACTATGGTTGAAAGAATGATATAGATCACTCGAACGTTTGTCAAAAGCACGAGCAAAAACGAAGCGAGCATAAGCAAATAGGACAACAAATTCTTTTTCACGTCCTTGAAAAAAGTGAACACCGCTTTTGCAATCAGCACCAAAACGCCCACGCGTATGCTCTTGAAAAAGTAGCCCGCCCATACGTTGTCTTTGACGAGTTCGATGACGTAACTTAGCGCGATTATGACGATAAGAGAGGGGATAATCACGCCCAACGTCGCAACGATTCCGCCGAGAACGCCGCACTTTTTCACGCCTATGTAGGTTGCTGTGTTTATGGCGATAGGTCCGGGCGTGCTTTCGGCAATGGCAAATACGTCGGCAAGTTCGTCGTGGGTTATCCACCCTTGCTTTTTGACGACTTCGGCTTCTATCAGCGACAGCATCGCATATCCGCCCCCAAACGAAAACAAGCCTATTTTGAAAAATATGCCGAACAGTTTCAACAGGGATAACAGATATTGTTTTTTGCTTTGCTTGTCCATAATTTTAACAAAAAAAGTATATCACTCGCACTCGTCGTTGTAAAGTGCGCTCAAACCCTTTGCCAAACCGCAAACTCGTGCTAAAATATAAATATGATACTTTGCGGATACGAAAAATTTTCAATGGTCGATTTCGACGGCAAAATCGCCTGCACCGTGTTTACGGGCGGGTGCAATTTCCGCTGTCCGTTCTGCCACAACGCGCCGCTTGTCGTCGGCAACCTCAAATCGCAACAAATAGACGAAAGCGAGGTTTTCGATTATCTTCAAAAGCGAAAAGGACTCGTGGACGCCGTTTGCGTGACGGGCGGCGAACCTACGCTTCAACCCGACCTCTGCGATTTTTTGGCAAAGGTGAGAAGTATGGGCTACGCAACCAAACTCGACACCAACGGACTTCGCCCCGACGTGCTTAAAGCCGTGCTCGACGACAAACTCGTCGATTACGTCGCAATGGACGTGAAAAACAGTCCCGAAAAATACGCGCACACCGTCGGCGTTCAAAACGTCGATATGGGCAAAATTCTCACCGGTATTCAACTTCTCAAAGACAGCGGCATCGATTTCGAGTTCCGCACAACTTTGATAAAAGAATTTCACACCGCCGACGACGTTCAAAAAATCGCCTATCTCGTGTCGGGTGCGCCGCGCTACTTTATGCAAAAGTACAACGACAACGACGGTTGCATCGCGCACGGTTACACTCCCGTTCCCAAAGCCGATGCGGAAAATTACAAAAAGTATTTTGCCGATAAGGTCGGTTTTGTCTCCCTTCGTGGTTATAAGTAAAACTGCGCTATTTGGCGAATAACTGTGTCAACGCCCTTTTGCTCACCCGTCACGTACGATTTGGTACGTTGGGCGGATTCGCAAAAGG
>CAVKUX010000015.1:0-21248 GCA_963659595.1 Anaeroplasmataceae bacterium
GCTCCTCTGAATGACAAAAAATCCCACACAAACAACGGTTTTAGGTCGCAAATATAAAAGCGACTCAATATATCCCCACAAAATGAAAAGGAGATAATATCATGACAAACAAAACTTACAAATCTAAATTCTTGGCAGTTATGCTCGGCTTTACAATGTGCCTTGCGCTTATGCTCGGCGTTATTTTTGCAAGCGGAGCGAATACGGCGCATGCCGAAGGCACAAAACAAGTTACGGAAGTTAAAATCAGCGGTCTCTCGGATTCAGACGTTCCGCAAATCGGTAAAGCGGCGACTATCCCGTCGATTACCTTGAACGAAGGGCTTCTTAACACACCAAGTTATTTTTGTTGGATTTGTTTGAATACATACTCCATTATGTCGAGTTCGGACACTTTCCAATCGGGATATACTTATGCCTTTCGTTATTACGTAACGAAAGTAAGCGACTATGCTGTCGTTTTAACCGAGAGTTCCAACATGACGCTTGAAGGCGTTACAACAAACTATACGGTGCGTTATGACGGTCAGTATATCAGCTTCATTTTCGATACTCTCGGCAATGACGACCTGTCGCTGATATACGGAGAAAGATTGACGCTTTCCGACGGCTACGTCGGGGCAGACGTTACAACAGACGCCATGTATTTCAAAGGCGGCAAATGGCCTTATTCGGTTGATACTTCAACGATACAAAAACCTGCATGGCTTAATAGAGGAGCCATAAGTTATTATGACGGAAAAGCTTATCAAATATACTTTGCCGGCACAAGACCGGCAACGGCAGAAGCCGCACAAACGATAAGTTTTCAAGTAACGGACGCGAAAGGCACGAAAAAAACCTTTACGGGGACAACGGGCGCAACGGTTGAAAACCCAAATGCAGTCAGAAATATCACCGTCGGTTACACTCTCCCTGCGGTCGGAGCCGCTTGCCCGACACCCACAGAATTGAAGTCCGCAATCACTCTTCCGGAAAACGTTGCCTTGACACTTGCGACATTTTATAAAAAAGACGGCTCGAGTCATACAAGTTTTTCTTCGTTTGAAAGATGGGGAAAATATTATCTGGAGCTAAATTTGAAAACCACAGACGGCAAAACGTTTGCAGGCTCGTCTTTGTTGACGGCAAGCCTTTCCGATGATCAATATGAATATAGTTATAGTTTTGGCAACGTTACCGACACGTCTCTTGTTTTGGGCATTACCATAACGCGCTACGGAGTGAGCAAAACGGAAGCCGAAAACTATAAAATAACCACAGAAAGCCTTAAAAATGCACAAGTCGGCGTTGAATACGATGAGAAAATTCAATTCGGAAAACCGTCGGATGTAGCAGATTCCGACATATATATCAAATGCGAAGAAACGCTATATGATATGACGTTAAGTTCGAACGGAACTTTCAGCGGTATTCCGGATTCAGGAGTATATTTTAAGTGGGGTTCTACAAAGAATATAACGCTCAATTATTATTGCAAAAACTATTTGATGGATTCAAAAACATATACACTTGTTATAGCCGGATATACTCAGATTCGCGAACCATATGCTATTACAGGTTTAACCTACACGGGCGAAGAACAAATCGGCGTTCCGGAAAACGAAGGATATACGATAACAGGACATAAGGCAACGATTCCGGGAAGTTATACCGCAACGGCAACATTACAGCCCGGCTATGCTTGGGGTTTTGATACGAACTATTCATTCGGGGATAAGACGATAACGTGGTCTATCGGCAACGGCGTTCAAGCCGAGCCAACCTTGACTTATACAAGAGCGAGTACGTCTGCAAACAGCGACGGAACAATTTCGGGCGTTACAAGCGATATGGAGTACAGGCATAATAGCGATTCTGCCTATACTGACTGTCCGAACGGAACAATGACGGGTTTGTATGGCGGTTATTATATCAGATACAAAGCAAAAACATACTATGACGCAAGCCCTGAAACGTATATATACGTAGGAGTGTGCGAATATCACAACGTTGACGTAGCAAGTTATGTTGCCAAAGTTCCTGCAACTTGTATTGAGGAAGGACACCTCGGATATTATGTTTGTTCGTTGTGCGGGGATAAAGTAGTAAAAGACTCTTCTGCCGGATGGATAGTCGTCACCGATGAACTATTAAAAATTGCCAAAACACAACATCAATATGGCGCATGGCAATCTCAAATTGACCCAACTTGCACAAAAACAGGAACACGCGCCCATCAAGATTGTGAGTATTGCAAAAAACATTTTAATGATGCGGGCGGAGAGATATCCGATGCGGATTTAATCATCCCGGTAAGTGACAGCAAACACACTTATGGTTCTTATGTCGGCAAAGTTGAGCCAACTTGTATTGCAGTGGGAAGAGAAGGGCATTGTCAATGCACGGAATGTAAAAATTATTTTGTATATGACACCTATGGCGTTTATGTAAAAACAACTTGGGAAGCCCTTGAAATTGCAAGAGACACAACAAACGGACATAGTTATACACACCACAGTGCCGTTACTCCTACATGTAATAGCACGGGAAATAAAGCATACTACGATTGCTCACTATGTCATAAATATTTTATCAATAAAGGCACTGATGTTTCTTGGGAAGATATTGTTCTTGCCAAAAATGAAAGCAATCACGTAGGATATGAAACCACTTGGACAAAAAACGAAACTTATCACTGGCATAAATGCACTGGGTGTGACACGGGAATAAGTGACAAGGCAAATCACACACCAGACAGAACAGAAGCAACCGAAACAGAAGCAGTTAAATGCACTGTTTGTGATTATGTTATCACTCCTGCACTTTCGCATGCACACGACCTAACTTTTGTTGCCGAAGTTCCTGCAACTTGCACTAATACCGGCACAAAAGAACATTACGCTTGCTCGGGTTGCTCAAAGGTTTTTGCGGACAAAAACGGCGACACAGAACTAACAAGTTTAATTCTTGACAAAGACCCGAATAATCACAACTATGGCGCATTGGTTGCAAAACTCGAGCCGACATGTAGCAGCGAAGGAAGAAGCGCATATTATCGTTGCTCGCTTTGCGATAAATACTTCACGGAAAATAAAACCGAAACGACTTTTGCAAGTTTAACGCTCGACAAAGTCGCAGACGCTCATAGTTATGGGGCTTGGCACGACGAAGTCTCGGCAACCTGCTCTGCAACAGGAACAAAAGGGTATAAAGATTGCGATTTATGCAGAAAGCATTTTGATAACGACGGAGTGCAAATAGCCGATTTAACGCTTGCAATCAATTCGGATGCTCACGATTTTGGCACTTGGACGTGCAACGGAGACAATACGCACTCTCGCACTTGCAGGCGGAACGCCACGCATAAAGAAACCGTCGATTGTTCGGGCGGAACGGCAACTTGCACAGCAAAGGCTGTTTGCGAGGTCTGCAACGCAGAATACGGAAACGTTTTGGGACACAACTACGGAGAACCTACCTACACTTGGGAGAACGACGTCTGCAAAGCGGAAAGGGTTTGCGCAAACGACGGCACGCATAAGGAATCCGAAACGGTTACGGCAAGCGGTACGATTGTAACGCCTGCAACGTGTACGGAAAAAGGCAAAAGGAGTTATACTGCGACCTTTACAAACACTGCTTTTGCAACGCAAACGCGCGAAGTCGAAATTGACTACGCCGCGCACACTTTCGGAGCGTGGAAAGAAGAAGTCGCGCCCACTACGGATGCCGAGGGCGTGAAAGCGCACAAGGACTGCACCGTTTGCGGAAAGCATTTCGACAATGACGGCAACGAGATTGAAAATATAAGAATTGCCAAAATAGGCTCTGCAATCGTAACCGTCAACGGCGGTAACGGCGCGGGAAGTTATAAAATCGGCGAAGAAGTAACCGTAAAGGCGAACGAAGCGCCCGAAGGCAAAGAGTTCAAGGGTTGGCAGGACGCAAGCGGCAATATCGTTTCAACCGACGTTGAGTACAAATTCACCGTATCGGGCGAAGTCAACCTCACGGCGGTGTATGCGGACAAAGCCGTCGATCCGACAGATCCGACCGAACCTACCATTGACGCCGAAGAACCGAAAGGACTTTCGGGCGGAGCGATTGCGGGTATTGCGGTAGGCAGCGTTGCGGTTGCAGGGCTCGGAGGATTTGCAATCTTCTGGTTTGCAATCAAGAAGAAATCCTTTGCAGACCTCATCGCCGCAATCAAAGGTATTTTCAAAAAGAAATAATCGGTAACACAAAGCCCGATAGCCATGATTCAACGTCAGACTTTCGGGCTTTCCGAATAATACTTTTTCACGTCGCGGTTGCGATTGAAAACACAAAAAGGAGTAAAACGCTATGAAAAGAAAAATCCCCTTCCTACTGCTTACAATCGCGCTTGCGCTTGTGTTAAGCCTTACGCTCGTTGCGTGCGGAGATAAAGACAACGCCGAAACGGGCAAAGAACAAACCGAAACCGTAAAAGAATTGACGGCAGACGGCGGCGTTACGGTAAGCGGTGAGTTTGATAAAGGCGCAACGCTGGAAGTCAAAACCGAAACAACGGACGGCGAAAACGGTAAAGCCGCGCTCAGTAAGATTTCGGACAAATCATACGACGAAACGAAAGTCGCCGTGTTCGACATCTCCGTTGTGAAGGACGGAGCAAAAGTACAGCCTAGCGGAAAAGTCAAGGTTACGATGCAAAAACCGTTCGATTCCGAGAGCGGTTACGTTACATACCATATAAAAGAAGATAGCGCGGTTGAGGAACTTACAACCACCCTTGACGGCGACAAAATATCCTTTGAAACGGAAAGTTTTTCCTACTTTATCGTAACCGCACCCAAGACGATAATCCCCGCAAAAGCGCGTACAATCGTTATAACGGCGGAAACGCTCGAAGATAAGGAAAACGACGGCACTCCGCTTACCCTCACGGGCGAGCAGTTCGAGGTCGTTCAGGGCGGCGACACTATAAAAGGAACGGAACTTACTTCAGACGACGGCGAAATAAGTTTTGAATACAAGGCAAAGGATGCAAGCGGCGAGTATTCGTCCTCTTTTCCCACAGACAACGGCGAATATCTTATTCGCGTAAGGATTGCGAAAAGTGCGGACGGAGTTTGGTTAGAGGCGGTATCCGAAGGTAAAACGTTTAATCTTATAGAGCCCGTAAGGCGTACAAAACTCAATGCAAAAGGATACTTTTCCCCGCAGTCGGACGGGACGTTTTTCAATTATTATTACAACTATCGAGGCGATAGCCGTATCATCGATCCCGACAAAGGCATATATACCGCTGCCGACGCAGAGGAAAACCAAACAAGCCTTTATATCAATTACTATCCCGAAAACTTCAAATATGAAGAAACCGCAAAAGATTATTTTGGGCAGATAACCGCCAACATCTCCGGCATGCGGGAGTCGTGCGTCGAATTGAGAGTAGGAGCGGCAGACGGCGTAGCCGTAGCGAAGTGGCAAGGCATACATACAGGTGCCGACATATTATGGATAACTTATGAGGACGGTCGTCAAAACAGTTGGCGAAGAACCCGTTTTGCCGAGTTTGCCGGCGAGGCGGATTTCAATTCGGAATACCTAAGGTTCGACAACATCAAAAACGTCGAGGGATATACGGACGAAGACGGCAAATGGATTTCAACGGCAACCGAACTTGACGTTTACGTCGTGCGCTATATGGTAGGAACCAATTTAGCCCTTTATGAGGACATTTCTCCTTCTTATTCGGCAAAAATTCCCGACGAAGCGTCGCAATCTTTATACCTCAATCTTCCCGATGGGATGACTCGTTGCTGGTATTGGTTTAGCGTTAGCGGCACCGATAACGACGGCAACAGAGTTTATACTTTGCTTATCAACAGCAACGTAAAAGTAACCGTTTTCGACGGTTTCGGCAATACGGTCTTTTCCGGATACAACGGAAAAATGGAAAAGATGGTTTTTGACGAATCAAAGATAAGCGGCTGGACTTACGACGTCAATAACGGAACGCGTTATAGTATATCGAAAACGAATGACTACTACGTATTGATTGAAACCGACGGCGCGTCGAACCCCGAATGTAAAATCGATTTGCGCTATAACTTTGACAAATAATTTGCGTTAGTAAAAATCCATCTCACACAAAGAGCCGTTCGCCATACGACGGACGGCTCTCATACTAACCTCGGAGAGAATATGGCAAACGAGAACAACAAAATCAAATTGCTGGTGCTGTGGGATATACTCTGCAAACATACCGACGAAAATCACGCTATGAATGCCGATGAACTCCGTGTGGAACTCGAAAAGAAAGGTATCGGCGTCATCCGCAGGGTGATTGCGGACGATATTGCCACGCTCAACGAATTCGGGTACGAAGTCCTGTCATATAAAAAGAAATATACTTACTATTACGTCGTAAACCGCATTCTCGAAACGGCGGAAGTCGTTATGATTGCCGACAGTATCAATGCATCGAAACTCTCGGCTACGCAAAAGAAAGCGCTTGTCGGCAGACTTGCGGAAACGCTTTGTTTGCACCAAGCGGAAAGCGTTTCAAAACACATTGTTTCGCTGGATAAAGGCAGAAAAGGCAGTTGCTCGCTGATATACAACGTGGATACCGTAGAAAAAGCGATTGACGAAAACAAGAAAATATCCTTTTTGTACTTCGATTACGACGAAAAGCATAGAAAAGTTTATCGGAAGAACGGCAAGCGATATATCGTCAGTCCTGCCTATATGGTATGGAACAAAGATAACTATTATTTGCTTTGTTTTTCCAACGGACACAACGATCTTGTAACCTATCGTCTTGACAAAATGGATGACGTGAAAGCAGACGAAGCCGAACGCGAACCGCACCCCGAATACGAAATGTTCAATACAGAAGAATACCGAAAGCAAGTCTTTTCAATGTTCGGCGGCGAAACGCAAAAGGTAACGCTTTTGTTCGATCCAAGTATTCTGTCGGATATGTTCGATCGCTTCGGTGAAGATATACGGGTGAGGAAAGCGGACGACAATACGTATTCTGTCGACGTAACCGTGCAGGTATCGAAAACGCTATTTGCGTGGATTGTGGGTACGCAAGGCAAGGTGAAAATCAAATCACCGCAAAAGGTGTTTGATGAATTTAACGGTTTTGTCGCTAAAATAAAAGAAGAATATTGAAAAAAGCGATACAAAGATTGCTCTCGCATTTAGCGGGAGCATATTTTTGGAAAAAAATCATATAATCGCGCTTCAATGTAATTTCTTTTACATCGAAAATTTGCAATCCCCGATTTTTTATGATATACTACGGCTACATTCTAAAAAGAACGCACAGTTCGTTTTAGGTAAAAAGAGGTGCGACAGATGAGAACGTTAAATACGACCACACTGGAAAGAATGGAAACCTACGTCATCGACTTTCAGAAAGCGCACGGCAGATCGCCGAGTTTTCGAGAGATTATGAAAGGACTTGGCATGAGTTCGCTCTCTATGGTGCAGAAATATGTGCTTGCGCTCGAAAGGGCGGGCAGAATAGAGCGGACAAGGCTTGGAAACATCGACATCATGCAAAAATTGAAACCGAGCGGGGTGGCGATCACGCCTATTGTCGGTTCGATCGCGTGCGGACAACCCGTTGACGCGGTAGAGCAGATAGAAGAAAGCGTCGCGCTTCCGCGTTCCATATTCGGACACGGTTCGCTGTTTATTCTTCACGCCACAGGCGACAGTATGATAGACATCGGAATCAAGCCGAACGACCTTGTTGTAATCAGACAGCAGAAAACTGCCGAAAACGGCGAAATCGTCGTTGCGATGATGAACGGAGAAACGACCCTGAAGCGTTTTTATAAACGAAACGGTAAAGTGGTGCTTCATCCCGAAAATAAAAAGATGAAAGACATTATCGTCAAAGACTGCGAGATACAGGGCGTTTTGGTAAGCTGTATCCATATATATAATTAACTCGGTATCAGGCGTTTTCGCCCCGAAACGCTACGATATATATTGTGCTGTTTACCGTCGAAGTGCGACTGTTGCATAGGAATAATCCCGACCGTGCCCGAATAGTTGTGCGAATCCGAATCGTCGGTAAGACTTGGGAGAAAGGAGGTTGTAACCAATATGAAATATGCAATGTGTACCCATTGCGGTCGCCGCCTGTGCAAGGGCGAAAACGGAACGAAAGTGGAAATGGAATGTCCGAAATGCGGAACGTTTGCTTCCGTCGTCATCGAAGACGACGACGTGCATATCAGTAAAAAACCTATTTTTACTACGGATAAACCGTTGAAAACAAAGCAG
Source organism: Anaeroplasmataceae bacterium (assembly GCA_963659595.1). Lineage (GTDB taxonomy): Bacteria > Bacillota > Clostridia > Christensenellales > CAG-917 > CAG-475. The sequence continues at coordinate 8,275 of CAVKUX010000015.1, forward strand.
AACGCATAATTTTGCTACCAAAACTTAATATCAGCGGGTAAAGGGAAGCCGTTGCTGTCCTTTACCGACATCTTGTTATGAGGCTGGACTCGGCTAAGAATCGTGAGGAGCCTGACAGATAGTAAAATCCTGAAAGCATAGGGTTTATATTTGTCAGGCTTCTTTTTTGATGCCTTTTTATGCCCGATTGCGAGGATTTTACACCTCGCAGTCGGGCTTTTTCTATTGTGGGCAGGAATCTGTCCGATTGCGATTTTCAAATCAAAAAATCAAAATCGGAGGATTTCACCATGAAAAAGAAAGTAACCTATAAACTCGAACAAACCAAAAGCATTATTGTCGAAGTGGAAACGGAAGAACAGGAACAGAAAATCAAAGAGTTCAATCGTGATTTTGAGCGTATCGACAGGCAAAATCGCAGAATTGCGGCTAAGACGGATTCGCTTGACCAAATGTATGAAGAAAAGGGATATGAAGTCGTCGATGACAGTGTAAGTCCGGAAGAACGGTATGAACAAAAAGAATTAAAAGACGCGATTGCAAAGGCGATGGAAGAATTGACGGGAAAGCAGAAACTTGTCGTCTACAAAACCTTTTGGGAGCAAAAGACCTTGCGAGAAATATCCAGAGAATTGAATGTTCATCATTCTTCTATTGAGGAAATATATTCGGCGGCGATGAAAAAACTAAAAAAATTTTTGATAAATTTCTAAAAACCACCCCGCCAAAATGCTCTGCAAATGTCCATTAGTAGTGAGAGGGTATGAATCCCGCACGAAAAACGGAAAGAAAGGAGACAGAACGCAATGACCGAAATTAAAAATAAGTGTTTGCCCGAACAGGGCGAAATAGACAGAACAAAAATAGAAGGGTATTCCTTACGGATCGGCGCGTTCTATGCTTGGCTGAAAGAGAGCGACTATACAACAAGTCAAATCGCCGCGCGTCTTGATATGCAAGAAGATGAGTTCAAACGCAAACTGAAAGAAAAACAACTTTTCAACAGAGAACAATGGCGTGTGCTTATCCGATTGATGGGCGCGTCGTCGGCGTGTTTCGTGATGTATTTTCCGACCTTCGAGTTTCGTAAACAGGTGTACTTTGAAGTGTTTGGGAAAGAATTGCCCTTGCAGGAAAACAGACAAAGGAGGTGGAAGAAAAATTGAGCGACATCAGAAGAAACGCAGACAGAAATCGAGCGATACAGGCGATGATGACGGACGGAGAACAACTGAAAACGTTTTATCATTTCGTTGCGAACAATCCGCATATCGCATTGCACGATGCCTGTCAGATCGTAATTGAGCGACCGAACGCGAGCGTATGCTTTTCTTTTGAAGAGTGGAACGCGCAGGGGCGAAGAGTTACAAAGGGCAGAAAAGGCATTCCGTATTACGACAGCGACGGCAACAAATACTTCGTGTTCGACGTTGCCGACACGCACGGCGAGAATCGTTACAGACGAATAACGCAACCCGTAAAAAAGATTTTGGACGGGCTTGACCTACTGAACGGTACGGAAATTTCGGACAGCAATCGCGGCGATTATCGCATTATGCTTTCGGGAGTGGTGAATTATCTCGGACAGAACGATTTTCTAACCGAAAACGACGAGGTAAGGAACAGACTCATTGCAGAAGGCGTGGCGTATTCGTTGTATGCGATAACGGGTTTTCCGAAAGAACGGGGAATAACGCTGAAAGGCTATCCCTACGGTTTACAGGATAACGCAGATCTGTTTCGTGAAGTGCAAAAAGCAACGGCAGTCCTACAACAGGACATAAACGATGCGATTTACAACAAGAAAAACGAAGTACCCGTTATCGACGACATTGACGAAGAATATGTTTCGGACGAGCCTGTAATTTCGAAAACCGACAAACAGCCCGTGGCTGAGGAAGAAAAAACGACGGTTTTGCCGTATTATGCGGAATATCTGCGAGCTCAAAAGGCGAACCCCGACAGCATAGTCGTGTACCGTTTGGGCGATTTTTATGAAGTAATGGGCGAAAAGGCTGAACAAGCCGCGACTATTCTCGATTTAACGCTGACGGGACGAAATGTAGGCTTGCCCGAAAGAATACCGATGTGCGGTTTCCCATATCACATTACGGACAAATACTTGGGGAAACTTACGGAATCGGTTAGTGTTGTCGTGGTTGAGCCGGGCGCAGAGCCTTTCAAGATTCTTTCGCGCGACGAAGCAAGAAAAACATCTGAACTTGAAGAAGTATCGCCCGAAGAAAGCGAAGAGCTTGACCGTATTTTTTCCGAACAGGAAGAAGCGGGTGAAGAACAACCCGATTATGTAGGCGAGATAGATACTCGTTTTCCGGTTGGCGACAATTACGGAGATGAGGACGAGCCGACCGAAGAAGATTTCAAAGAAGCGTTTGAAGCCGCAGAAGCAGAGGACGCGGGCGAAGAAACAGAAGATTACGACTACGCGGAAGATAAAAAGCCGACCAAAGCGACGAAACCCGAAAACAAAGGTAAGCCTATTTGGGAACGCAGAAATCGTCCGAGTATGCAAAAGTCGCTGTTCGATACGTTTGAAGAGCAAACACCCGAAGAAAAACTTACCGAACAAATACTGAAAGGCGGAAGCGGTGTAAGCGGCGGGAAAATCCGCATTTATACGGAATACAAGAAAAACCCGTATGAGAAAGACTTTGCTCGTTTTTTAAGTCATGAGTATGGTATCGGCGGTCATGGCGGACCTGACGGCATTGACGAAATGCACGACGGAAAAGGCATGCGTTTCAGTAAAACAAATCTTGAAACGAAAGAGATTGAAATTGCGGTAAATCTTAAATGGGAACAAGTCGCAACAAAAATTGCCGACCTTATCGACGAGGATAACTACTTAAACGAAAAGGAAAGACAAGAATATGCAACGCTTGTCAGATTCCACGAAGAAAGGCAAGCCGCAAAAGACGATAACGAACTTATAAAGGTATTAGCAAGGCAAATTGTAGAATACGGCTCTGCACATACATATTGCGAAAAATATAGTGAATATCCGAGTTATCTTGGAGATAGTGTGCAGTTTTATACGCAACACTACGAAGCCGTAAACGAAGAAATTGCAAAGTTCGATGAAGTTCGTGCAGTCGGTAAGGGGAATATTTATCCATATTCTTCGCCGAATATCTTGTTCAAACTTCCGTATTGTCCTGAATGGCAGGCAAGAGAGGAACGCAATAGACAAAGAGATGAAGAAGTAAAAGAATACGTTGACCGTTTCACTCGGCAATGCGCGGACGAATATAAGTCGTCCTATGAGAAAACCGTCGTATTAAGCGTTAAATCCGACGAACTGCCGGAACGTGAGTATCTTTTTTTGAAAGACCATCGCGATGATTTTACGAAATACTTTTTGAAGCAAAAAGGCGTGGAAAACATTGACCTTTTAATGCAAAGGATAGAGATAACGTTTGACAGGAAGTATATCGAATCTCTTATTGCAGGGAACGAACAAACTCCAGAAGAACGATGGAAAATACGAAAAATCGTAAACGGTATCATTGCGGAAGGGATCAAAGAAAGTATGGAAGGCAACTACTGTTCGTTTTTCGAGGATTTCAAAGATGATGAAAACTTCGTTCGTGAACACAAAAACGATATTGCCGAAGAACTTTGCCGTAGAGAAGAAGTTTCCGACGTAGAAATGGACGATGACGGTTTCGACGTCAACTATTACACTCAATATCTTTGGAATTATAAGGACGAAGAAGAGGATACAACATTCGTTTCGGACTTGGACGCGAAAGAAGATGAAGAGTGGGAGAACCGTATCGAAAGCGGCGAAATAACGCCGATAGAGCCTACCGACGAACCCACAAAAGAAAGCAATACAGACCTTACGAAAATCGGGTTCGAGCAAAGCGAACTCGGCGGAGCAAAACAGCGTTTCAGAAATAACCTTGAAGCCATAAAGTTAGTCAATAGGCTCGTAAACACACAAAAAGAAGCAACCGACGACGAGAAGAAAGTGCTTGCAAAATACGTCGGTTGGGGCGGTTTGGCGCAAGCGTTCGACGAACATAATACCGCGTGGCAAAACGAATATAAGGAACTGAAAGACGTCCTGAACGACGAAGAATACGCGGCGGCAAAAGGTAGCGTACTGAACGCTCACTACACAAGCAAAACCGTAATCGACGGTATTTACAATGCGCTCACTCGCTTCGGCGTAAAAGGCAATAACCGTATTTTAGAGCCGGCAATGGGAACGGGTAATTTCTTCGGATTTATGCCGCAAGAGATAGCGGACGGAGCGAAACTTTACGGCGTCGAACTCGATAGGGTTACGGGTAAAATCGCAACGAAATTGTATCCGCAAGCGAAAATTCAGATTAAGGGATTTGAAGAAACGTCGTTCGCAGACAATTCGTTCGACCTTATGGTTACAAATGTTCCGTTTGGCGGTTATACAGTTTTCGATCCCGACTACAACAAGTATAACTTCTATATCCACGACTACTTTATCGCAAAAGGTATCGACAAAATCAAGCCGAACGGCTTGATGGCGGTTATCACAAGTAAAGGCACGATGGATAAGCAAAATCCGTCTATCCGAAAGTATATCGCGGACAGAGCCGAACTTGTGGGCGCGGTAAGGCTTCCGAATACGGCGTTCAAGCAGACGGCAAACACCGAAGTTGTAACGGATATTTTGTTTTTCCGTAAGCGAGAAGAGAAGATCAACGCGACGATTGAAAATACCGAATGGCTTGCAACGGGTAAGACCGAAGAAGGGTACGAGATAAATAACTATTATATCGCTCACCCTGAAATGGTACTCGGTACGCTTGCCAAAGAAACGGGACTTTACGGCGCGGAGGATATAACGGTTAAGTCGGACGGTAGAGATTTATCGGAAGCAATAAACGCGGCTATAAGTCGATTACCGCAAGATTTTTACGTTAATCCCGAACCCACGGAAGAAGAGGAGAGGCGAGAAGAAGTCGCGGTTGACTACGACGTCAAACCGATGAACCTGAAAGCGGTAAACGGCAAACTGTATATGCGTGTGGGCGACAGTATGGTGGAACAACCCGTGCCGTCGTTCCCGAAAGACGCTTATCAGAGAATCGTCGAAATGATTGCTATCCGAAAGCAACTTCGCAAGGTTTTGGACTTGCAGGTCGAGGGTTGTTCGGACGACGTTTTAACCCGTGAACAATGGCAACTCGGCGCAAGATACGATATGTTCGTCAAGCGTTTCGGATATATCAACAGCAAAAATAACTTGCGACTTTTCAAACCCGACGGCGATAGTGCTTTGCTGTTTGCTTGCGAGAACGTATCGGAAGATGAAGCAACGGTAACAAAAGCCGACGTGTTCACGAAACGAACCATAAGACCGTACACGGCGGTAACAAGCACCGACGATTGTTTCGAGGCGTTACAGATAAGTAAAAACGAGCGCGGGTGCGTGGATATTTCATATATCGAGGAACTCACAAAAAAAGGTTATGACACCGTGCTTGCCGAACTTGGCAATGCAGTATTTCGCAACCCCGTAGCGGTAAATCCGGAAGATAAGTATTCGGGCTTTGAAACGGCAGAAGAATATCTGTCGGGCAGAGTAGTAGATAAACTACAAACCGCCGAAAGAATGAAACAAAACAATCCCGACTTAATCGACTACGACAAGAATATTTCGGCTTTACGGGAAGTACAACCGACACCTGTCAAGGCTTCGGATATTGCGGTCAGAGTCGGAACGAGTTGGATAGACAAAGAACTGTATAAAGAGTTCTTCTGTGAGCTTATCGGTATGCCGTACTACTACCGCGACGGTGTGGAACTTTACTACAACAAACACGATGGCAGTTGGCGAATCGACAGAACAAGATATGCGCGTGGTTATGATTCTATAAACGTAGATAAAGTGTTCGGAACAAGCAGGGCAAACGCATACCGCCTGTTCGAGGATTGTCTGAATCAGCGTTCTACGCAGATTTACGATACTGTTTTGGACGCGGACGGCAGAGAAAAAAGGGTGCTGAATAATTCCGAAACTGTTGCGGCAAGGGAAAAGCAGAATAAAATCGTCGAAGCGTTCAAGGATTGGATATTTCGTGATCCCATTAGGCGCGACGAGCTTGAAACAATCTACAACAGACTGTTCAATCAGATTCGCTTGCCGAAATACGACGGAAGTTACTTGCGCTTTCCCGAAATGAATCCCGCAATCGAACTTCGCCCGCACCAAAAAGACGCGGTACACCGAATTATTACGAGCGGCAACACGCTTTTACACCACATTGTAGGAAGCGGAAAAACGTTTACGATATGCGCGGCGGCGATGAAACTCCGTCAATACGGGTTGGCAAAAAAGCCGATGATAGCCGTTCCTAATCACTTGGTACAGCAATGGGCAAACTCGTTTCGTGAACTTTATCCGACGGCGAAACTCTTGATTGCGACAAAAGACGATTTGGACAAAGACCACAGAGAACAGTTCGTGTCGAAAGTTGCGATGGGAGATTGGGATTCCGTTATTATAGCGCAGTCAAGTTTTGCTAAAATCAACATTTCGCCCGAACGACAGATAGCAAAAATACAGGAAGAAATAGCCGCAATCGAGCGTAGTATCGAAATGCAATGGGAGGACAGTAATTCGCCGTCCGGTTCGGTTAAGAACTTGGAGCGAATCAAAAAAGGCAGAGAAGCTCAACTCAAAAAACTGCTTGACGAGTCGAAGAAGGACAACGTGCTTATCTTTGAAAAACTCGGTGTTGACTACCTTTTCGTAGACGAAGCGGACGCGTATAAAAACTTGTTCCTTTACACGAAGATGAATAACGTAGCGGGTATTTCAAATGCGGCGAGCGCAAGAGCGAGCGACTTGCAGTTAAAGATTGAGTACATCAATGAACTGCACGGCGGGGATAAAGGCGTTGTGTTTGCGACGGGTACGCCTATTTCCAATAGTATGACGGAAATGTACACAATGCAAACGTACTTGCAGAAGCGCACGCTTGAAAAACTCGGTATCGACTATTTTGATGCTTGGGCTGCCGACTTTGGCGAAACGGTCACGGCTTTGGAACTTGCGCCGTCAGGCAAAGGGTATAGGGCAAGAACGAGATTTGCAAAGTTTACGAATCTGCCCGAACTTTTAACGCTGTATCACTCGTTCGCGGACGTAAAGACGGACGTAAAACTTGACGTGCCGGAAGTAGAGCGAAAGGTTATCACGCTGAAACCGAGCGATACGGTAATCGACTTAACCGAAGAGATAGCGAAAAGAGCGGACGCGATTTACGCAGGCGGCGTTGATCCGCATATCGACAATATGTTAAAGGTTACGGGCGACGGTAAGAAACTTGCGCTCGATCCGAGGTGCATAGATCCGTTGCTTTCCGACGAAAGCGGAAGCAAACTCAATTATTGCGCCGACAATGTTTACGAAGAATGGAAGAACTCGACAGATATTAAAGGGACGCAACTTGTGTTCTGCGACTTGTCCACGCCGAAGAAACCGTATTCGGAATACGAGTACGGCAAGAATTTCGACGCATACAACGACCTGAAACACAAACTTATTGAACGCGGGATTCCCGAAAACGAGATTGCTTTTATCCACGACGCAAACACGGACAAGGCAAAGCAAGACCTGTTCGATAAGGTTACGGCGGGAACGATAAGGGTTTTAATCGGCTCGACCGAGAAATGCGGTGCGGGAACGAACGTGCAGAAACGACTCGTTGCGTTACACCATTTAGACGCGCCGTATCGTCCGCGCGACCTGATTCAGAGAAACGGACGTGGTATCCGTCAAGGTAATATGAACAAGAATATCCGCATTTACACCTACGCGACCGAGAGAACGTTTGATAGTTACAGTTATCAGATACTTGAAAACAAACAGCGGTTTATTTCACAGGTAGAAAAAGGGGATATGACGGTCAGAGAAGCCGACGACATCGACGAAGCAACGCTTTCTTATGCGGAAATCAAGGCAATCACGTCAGCCAATCCTAAAATCAAGCGAAAAATGGAACTCGATATGGAAATGGCAAGGCTTCGTGATTTGGAGAGCCGTTACAAGAAAGAACTGTTTGCATTGCAGGACAAAGTGCGAAAGGAATTTCCCGAACAGATTCAGCGACAAGAACTTTATCTCGAAAGGGTAAGGAAAGACGTCGAACTCGTAAAGGAAAAGTACAACCCCGAACGCTTTGAAATAAGCGTAAACGGAACGGTCTATTCGGACAGCGTAGAGGACGGAAAGAAAAACGGCGGACTTGCTCTTATGGACGCGCTGCTCCATAACAAAACGGGAACGGTGGTAGCCGAGTATTGCGGTTTCAAAATCTCTTTGAATCCTATCGAACTGCTTTCAAATGAACGGAGCATTACGCTTTCAGGCGCAGGACAGTACAAAATGGATATAGGCGAAAGCGCAAGCGGAAATCTTACCCGTTTGGAAAATTTCGTAAAGGAATTTGCCGCCCGCGAAGAACGTGCGGTAAAGCGTTTGGAATCCACAAAAGCAGACTTTGAAGTGGCGAAAGAACAGGTTAAAGTACCGTTCGAGCATAAAGACAAGATTATGGAACTGAACACGGAACTTTCCGAACTCAATGCCGAACTTGACCTTAATAAGCGTGAAGAGGTTGTTATCGACGACGAGGATAGCGAAGAACCCGTTACAGCCGAAACGGAAGATAACTATATGGCGTTACCGCCAAAACGAACCGAAACAAAAACAAGGACGGATAAGAAAAAAACTATGTTGACAGAAAAATTATATAAGACCTACAAGCAAATCGAAACACAGAACCCCGGCGCGATGGTGTTTGCCGTGAAGAACGGGGACTACACTTGCTTCGATAATACGACGGAGGAATTGATGGCGTTGTCGAGTTTATCTCCTTCGTATTTCAAAGTGGGCGAAAAGGAAGTAAAAACTCTGACGATAGACGAAACGCTGTTCAAGGAATTTGCGAGTGCGTTTGTAAGCGCAGACTTAAAAATCGCATTATTTGACGAACCGGAAGAAGAAAAAACGTTTATCGACGAGAGCGACAAGGTTGCCGCTATGCAGGTAGATATACTTCCCGATTATACCGTATCGCAGGAGCAAATGCACGAATACGGTTACACTTGGGACGGAATGCTGCCTGTAAGAGTCAGAACGGCAAGAGTGCTTTACGGCGCAGGCGTGGAACTTTATAGGCTCGGTAAAGACGATACCGAGGGGAAGGTGGAAAACGGGGATTTTGAAGATACAGAGAGTTTATATGGCGTTGAAAAACCCGCTTGGGAAGCGTTTATTTCTTCCGAAAGGGGGAAAGCGTATCTGACCGCTTGGCACAATATTGTCGAAAGCGCGAGCGAAGTCGTGAACGAAGATATGAGTTATCTTGACGGAATGTACGCCGATTCGCTTTCGGACAATTTTTATGAAGAACGGACTGCGATAGAACGTGCGCTTAACGGTGAATATGCTTCAAGCGAAGAAGCGAAACCGTTTATAAAGCCGCTTCTCGAAAGGTATCATAAGCGTTTCCCGTTGGATATTCTTCTCGAATATTACGGTTGGGATAACGATGACGTTTATAAGGCATTGTCTGAAAACATTCCCGACGCGGAATTGCGCGAGTATGCGACGAACACCGAAAAAGAAGTATCGTTTGCCGAGTTTATGCAAAAGCAACTTGCCGATATAAATTGGTCGGATATGATTGACGGTGAGGATGACGGGCGTTTTGACGATATTATAAGCGACCTAAAACCTGAGTTTGAAAATTCGGCTTTCAACGAGAGTAACGACGAATATCCCTACGATTATTGGTATGACGATTTTGCGGAGGAAAAAATTATGCCGTATCTCAGAGAGCAAGTAAAAAAGTCGGGCTATAAGTCGATAAACGAGCCTATTTCTGTGGAATCGCCGAATTACAAAGAGCTTGTAATAAACAGTATCGAAAAAGAATTTGAAGAGTTCAAAGCAAATCTTATGAGTAAGTCGGCGGAAGAGATCTTCCAAAGCAACTACGAGATTCACATTAAAACGGAACTCTTTGATACGCTTTGCGGCGAATATGTAGATGTCGGTGAAGAATATTACAGGGCTTTGTATGAAGAAGTGGATCACGGCGGAATTTTGCAACAACTTTACGACGACTTTATAAGTTCGGAGAATGCAAGCGTGAATACGGGCGAAGATACAATTTTCTTCATCAAAGATTATTGCGAACATTATCATTCGGACGTTATGAAAGAGTATCTCGGCGAAGAGAATTTTGCATATTTCGGAACGGATGAAGAGAATACGGCTTACTACTATTTCAAAGACAGTTTGAGCGTGGATAATCTGAATCGTATCAAGGAACAAGCCGACGAATATATCATTGCCGCGCCTGTATTGTATATGTCGCAGGAATCTTTGGAAGATAAGAATATTACTTTTCTGAAACTCGGCAGGGACGTCGATGAAGCGGAACTGAAAGTGAACGACGAGATAGCGAAGTTTGCAATGAAAGCGGCGTATAACAAAAAACTGCCGCTCGAAGCGACGATGATAAGCCGAAATTGCGGATCGGATATTGAAAAAGGTATCTCGACGCACTTTGACGGTATGCACTTAAATACCGATTTTATTGCAAATCTGTATGCGTTATACGGGGAAGAGCGTATGAATTACGTTCTTGCAAACACCGTGCAGATGTCGGATAGCGACGGCAGATATAGTCCCGATAATAAAGCGTGGGCAAAGGAAATTTCTATCAATAACAGCGAAGAGGACAGAAGAAAATTTTACGTTACTTCGCACCCGGCACTGCTCGACGGATTTATTACCGCTTACCGAAGATACCTTAAAGAGTTCAAAGAACAATTAGATAAGGAGGAAAACAAAGAACAAATGAGCGAAAACACGCGTGACTACACAAAAATCACCGCAAGGGGAGATAAGGTAGTCAATATCAAAAAAGACACGGGCGGCAGAGATATTGCGATTATCGACCGCTCTGCAACGATGAACAAAGACTACGTTGTGGCAATCGGCTATCATACCGAAACAGGTGATTGGGAACAGGGCAGATACGGTTTCAAGTCGCAGGAAAAAGCAGAGAATTGGCGAAAGAACGAATACGGCTCGGAAAAACCGAAGGCGATGTTTACGAAAATCAACGTTGCAAACGACGCGTTTATCAAAAAGTCGAGAGTAGGAAGCGTATTCAAAATGCCGACGAACGGCGAATATGCAGGGTTCACCTACTATATGTTTAACGATAAAATCAGACCGTCGCGCCAACTCGTGGACTTGCGAAGCGACAGCAGAGAACTTTGCTACGAACTTTCCGTTCGCGATGACAGAGAAATCGAACTTCGCAAGGGTTACGGAGATAACGAGCAAATTGTCGTGCTTACGGCAGAAGAGTTTGCAAAAGCGGTAGGCGGTACGACCAACAAAGACTACGAAACGCAGGAAAATGCAGATACGAAATGGCTGAATACGAGCGTGCCGCAAGAAGCGTTCCGTAAAGAATACAAGAAGAGTATGCTGTTCGTTTTGCCGAATAAACAGGATTTCGGCGGTATGTCGTTCTTTATTCCTACGGCTTTTGTCGGGGAAGATAAGAATAGCGACGACGGGCGTATTCTGATCCGTTTGCCCGACGATTTCGTTATCAAAGCGCAGAGCCGCGATGAAACGAGAGAAGAAACGCTTACGGCGTATGATTTCAACCAACTTTGCAACAACACGACCGCAGAAGATTATAAACAGGCGCAAGCGGAAAGCGCGCCGGGGAGCGAAACGCCGAGCGATTGGAACTATGTTTCCGTTCCCGAAAAGGCGAGAGTTGCAAGCTTCGACGACAGTACCTTATTCAGAATGCCCGACGGGAAGTATCAGGGTTATACCTACTATGTCCCGAACAAGTGTGTAAAGGACAACGCCGAAAAAGGCACGATCAGGTTGAGCTTACATAACGACTTCACTGTTCGTTTAAGTGACAATAGCGGTGAAGAAAAGAAAACGGCAGAACTTTCGGCAAAGAATTTTTGCGAGGAAGTCAAAGGAAAAGACGCAGTCGCATACGGCGCAGATTACAAACGACCGAGCGTTAAAGCAAACACTTCTTTCGAGGAAAGAGAAAAAGCGTTACGCACCGCCGTTCCCGACGAAATGAAAGCGCGACCGAATTGGGTTGTGGTTAAAACGTGGTGGAATGCGAAAAAGGGAAGATATGCTAAACGACCGATAGATTGTAATACGGGCGGGTACGCCGAAAGTGACAATCCCGAAACGTGGACTTCCTTTGATGACGCATTGAAGTATTTGAGAGAAAAAGGAGGCACGACGATTGCTTATGCTCTTGACGGAAAGGACAATGTTTCCTGTATCGACCTTGACCATTGCTACGACGAAAACGGACAGCCGACCGCGCTCGCAAAAGAGATCCTTGCAAAGTGCGGAAAGACCTACGTCGAAAAGTCAGTAAGCGGAAACGGGTTGCATATCTTCGGCAAAACGAGCGGTATGGATATTCGTACATTCTCGAAAGACGGGGATTTGGAATTCTATCAGAAAGAACATTTCATTGCAATGACAGGCGACGGCGCAGGATTTTATCGCCTTGAAAGTTTCGATACGCCTGAAATGAAAGGACTTTTGTCCCGTAAATGCGAGAAACGCGAAGAGTGGAAAGGCGTATGCAAAGGCGTGAACGGACTGTCAACGATGACCGACAGAGATGTCGTGGAAAAGGCGTCAAACGCGAAGAACGGAGATAAATTCAAAAGGCTTTATGCGGGTGAGAATTTGCAGAATAATCACTCGAACTCGGATATGTCGCTGATGAATTTACTTGCGTATTGGTGCAACGGGGACAAAGAACAAATGCTTCGTATCTTTGCAACGAGCGGCTTGTTCAGACCGAATAAATCGCCTAATTATTATGAATGTACGGCAATCAAAGCCTTGCGTTCAATGCCCGTAAAATCGA
>CAVKUX010000016.1:0-4926 GCA_963659595.1 Anaeroplasmataceae bacterium
ATATAGCCGATTTGAAAACGGAATATTCGAGTTGAATTACGACCAAATACTCTTTTTGTGCGATTTATACGATATTACGCCAAATGACGTATTCCAAAAATAACGACAACCTATTTGTATAAAATAATGGCGATTTGAATCTTCAAATCGCCATTATTATTTTTTCATTGAATTTTGCGTCGACGATTGAAGCGCACCTCCAAAAGTTTTCCATTTTTTGTCAAATCTTTTGGATTCGCATCAGATTCGTGCGCTTTATATTCATTTGCTTACTTGTGATACACAAGTTTCTCGATTTTGCTTTCCCACTTTGCGATTTTTGCTTCGTCGTAGGTTTTGGGGATTCTCTTTGCGATTTTTGCCGCTTTCTTCGAGCGCATAAGCATATTGTTCATTGCAAGAAGGAGCGGAAGTCTCGTCCACCCTCTCGCAACTTTGACGACGAGGTCTTTGGGTGAAAGCACGATAAGTTTGCCCGTTGCGCCAGCCGCCATATTGCTGTCGTCAACGACGCCTTTTTCAAACAACCAGTCGAGGTCGGCGGGTTTTGCGCCCAAAAGCCAACGTTTGAGAATGTCGATGCCGATGTGGTCTGCGCCGCGAAGCTTAAAGTACTCGACTTCGTATTTCCACAAATCCTCTTTCTTGACCGAGTTGGTTTTTATGATTACGTCTGCGAGTATGCAAGCCGCTTTCATCGAGTTTTCGATGCCGCTTCCGATCATAGGAATGGTCATAAACGCCGCGTCGCCGATTGCGGCATAGCCGTCGGCAACCATTCTCGTGAGCGGATATCTGATGGGAATAATGCAGGTGCGACCGCCGCGCACGACTTCGTCGCTTATTATGGGATTTGACGCTTTGAGAGCCTTGTATGCTCTCTCAAACGTTTCCTTTGACAACTCGCCCCCTCTGCCGATAAGCACGTTTACAGTGCCCGCAGGGTCGATTATGCTCCAACTTATTCCTTCTTCGCCGAGATGTTTGAGATACGCTTTGTTGGTGTTTTCGGGGTCTTTTACGCCGTCCGCTTTCTTGTGGAACGCGCGATACGCAACGAAAATCTCGTTCTTTTGCGGATTTGCCGTGACGTGCGCCGTTTTGGGAAGTTGACCTCTAAAAGGCGACATCGCGCCCGAATTGTCAACGACGAGGTCGGCGTACACATTTTCGCCGCCGACCGTAACGCCCTTAACCTTGCCGTTTTCTACAATGAGGCTTTCAACGGGCGAAGAAAAGTGGAAGTCCACTACGTCCTTTGCTCTGTCGACGTATTGCTGTGCAAGGATTCGTCTTTCGGTCGACCAGTCGAGTTCCTTTTCGGGAATGTGCAGGCTCACCTCTATGCGCTCTGCCGGCGGAACGAACGTCCAGTTGCGCTTGGGAAAATAAGTTCCCTCTTTCGGCAACGGAAGATTAAACATATCGAATGCGTCGCGGTTTACGTCATCGTGCCAGTCGTATGACAGATTGTCATAAGAATCCTTTTCGTATACGCTTACGTCGAAGCCTGCTCTTGCAAGCCTTTCGCTTGCCACGAGTGACGCCATACCTGCGCCGATAAATACAATTTTCATAATTTCCCTCTTTATATGTTTATCGTGATTTACTCAAAAAAAATGCGTCAGCGATTCGTTTCGTCGAGATTGTTGAGCATAAGTTGCAAAAGCGCTTGCAACACTTGCTTTTCGTTGTCCTCGAAGTGTCTGAACGCCGCTTGATAGAACTTGTGGTTCGCTTCCTCAATAAGCACGGCAACCTTTTCGCCCTCTGCGGTGAGCGAGAGTTTCTGCTCGCGCTTGTCCACTTCCGAAATGGACGCGCAAATAAGCCCCTTGTCGCGCAGTTCTTTCACGCTACGCGAAACGAGAGCCTTCGATACACAGGCGTTTTGTGCAATATCGCTCGCCATACCCACCACCCCGATACTCGAAAGCACCACGATTTCGTTTGGCGTAAGGTCGTAGTCTTTCAATTCTCTGAGTTGATAATCGGTGTATTCTCTGAGCAATTTTCTGAACGCCGCAAAAAAATAAGCCGTATTTTTCAAATCCATATCGATATTATAACATCAATTTCGCCGCATTTCAACAAAAACTAAAAAGTTAACTAAATCAACGATTTTGCTATTTGCTTCTTTTGGCGGTTTGCGTTTGTGTATATGAAAAGCCGCACGCGATTTGCGTGCGGCTCTTTAGTCGATTGACGACTTATTTTTTATTCGTTGTCTTTTTTGTCGGGACAATCTTCTTGCTTGTCGCATTCCGCGCAGTTGTCGTCGCAAGTTTTTTCTTGCTCGATTGCAACCGCTTGATTGTCTTCGTTGGGGAAAATCATTTGAGGTGCGCCTTCGTTTTGCTCGTCTTGCGCCGCTTCGTCTGCGATTTCTTGGACGAGCTCGTTGTTTTCGTCGTGAGCGTGCTTTCTTGCTTCGATTTCAGCCTTTGCCGCTTGTTGTTCCTTCTCGTTGAACTTGTAGAAGAAAAGCGGAATGACCGTCAAGAAGAAACTGATTGCCGCAATACCGACGAGCATAAACCACATAGTGTCTTTGCCTTCGGGGGTGACGGAACTTGCGTCGTTTGCCGCAACGCCTGCCATATAGTAAGCCAAAACGCCAACGAACGCGCCGACTGCCATACCGATTTTGTTGATGAGCGTTTGCATTGCAAAGCAGATACCTTCCGCTCTTTCGCCCGTTTTGAGTTCGAGATATTCGACGGTGTCGCCGATCATTGCGTAAGTGATGATGTTGCCGAAGCCCGAAGGAATACCTGCGATAACGAGTGCGATGAGCAACACGACCGTCGTTGCGGTGCTCGTGTATGCGCCGCGGTCGCAAGCGATACCGACGATAAACGCGATAAGCATTGCAACGCCGCCGACGATGTGAGACCAAATATAAGTGTTCTTTTTGCCGAATTTCTTTGTGCACCAAGGAACGAGCAAGGAAGCGATAAGACCGCCCGGAACGATTGCCATAGTGAACAAGGAATACATAGATTCTTTATCCATTATGTATTTTGCAAAATACAAACCGCCCGTGTAAGTGAAAAGCATTCTTGCCGCGCCGCCGATACCCGAAAGCACGATGAGCATCAAAGGTTTGTTCTTGAACAAAAGTTTGAGGTTGTGTCCGAGCGACGGGGGATTTTCTTCCGTTACGTTTCTTTCCTTCGTGTTCTTGAAACCGAGATAGAAAAGCGGAAGCGCGATAACGCAGCAGATTATTGCAATGACAAAGTAAATCCATTTGAGCATATCGCCCTTTGCGGCAGGATCGAGACCTTTGGTCATATTGTCGGTGATGATCGGGGTGATAACGGTGACGATACCTGCGCCAGCCGTGCAGAACAAACGCGCAATGGTGAGCAAGTTGCCTCTGCGATAAGTATCGTTGCTCATTGCGGTGGAAAGTCCCCAGTACGGAACGTCCGCAACCGTGTAAACCATACCCCAAATGACGTACATCACGGAAATCGCCGCAAATCCGCCGTCGTTGTTAGGATACCACGGCAAGAAGCATATCGCCGTCATTGCGGCAATCGGGAACGCCATCCACTTCATATACGGACGGCATTTGCCCCACTTCGTACGAGTACGGTCAACGATAGAACCCATAATCGGGTCGTTGAGTGCGTCGTAAATACGTGCGGCCAACATAAGAATTGCAACCGCCAACGCGTTGAAGCCGATTGCGTCCGTCATAAAGACGGTCAGATAAGAACCGATGATCGTGCAAATAAGGTTTTGACCGAAACCGCAAAGAGAATAACTGAAACCCTCTTTGGGTTGCATTTCGCCGTCGCCGGGTGTCGAGCCAAACAACTTATGCGCAAGCGCATTGAGTTTGGCTTTTGTGCCGATTTTTTCTGTCGTTTGAGAAGAATCACTCATAATTTCACCACATAGCATATATTTTGTTTATAAAAAAACAATACTACCGTACTATTATAACAGCAAATGTCCAAACAATCAATACCTAAAATCGCATTGTCGAAATTTAATTAAAATCCCCGACTTTAATCAAAAAAAGTGCCAAATATACGACATTGTCGCAAGTCCGTTGTCGTAGGCAAAGAATTAAAAACGAACCGCACAAACGGTTCGTTTTTATAGGCTTTGGTGCGGACAACAGGACTTGAACCTGCATGAACAACTGCTCACAAGAACCTGAATCTTGCGCGTCTGCCAATTCCGCCATGTCCGCGACGGACTGTTCATTTTTACACGGCACAGCCACCGAGGGCGAGTGAAAGAAAAATCTTACGCAATTATGCTGGATTTCCGAATGCAAACACTTTTTCGCCAATGCATTACTCTGCTATTTTAGCGTATCGCGGGCACAATGTCAATCTATTCGTCAAACCTTATGCTCGAAACTCGTTGATTGAACGGCACCCTTGTTTTGTTGCTCGTTCTCGTGTGGTTTGATTGTAAAAAGCAGGGGAAGCGCTTTTTGCGCATCCCCCGCTTTTTGAGAGAGAATATAGATTGTCGTATTGCTACAACACATCTTTTTGTTTGTGCATTGAGGTTATCATTATTCAATGCAAAGTTGAAACTTATTGCTTGTCGGCGTGCGTATCGTCTTGCACGCTGTTTGCTTCTTTCTCGCGCTTTGCTTCGAGTTCGGCTTTACGCTGTTTCACAAGTTCCGTCCAATCGACGTCTTTGTCTTGCGAGCAACAATGTCCGTTGCACTGCCCTGCGTGCGAGCATCCGGCGCAATCGCTTCCGAGCGAGGGCTTCCCCTTTGCTTTTCTGACGATCGATGCGATGATGACGCCTACCACAATCGCAACCGCAACGACTATCGTCGCGATTCCGATCGGGTGCATTGCCGACATAACGTTTTGAAATACTGTGTTTGTCATATATCGCTCTTGTTACGCAAAGTCTGTATTGCGCATTGTGCGCGACTTA
>CAVKUX010000016.1:4936-21189 GCA_963659595.1 Anaeroplasmataceae bacterium
TTTTTGATTTTAAGTTTCGAGCCGAGATCGTTAAAGAACTTCTTTACGTCAATCTTGCCCTTGTTGTCGAGCACGACGAGCGTGATGATTGCCGCCCAGATTGCCGCGAAGATGAACACTGTCCACCACCACGTACCGATGAGGTAAATCATAGTGGATACGATATAACTCGTGCCGATCCAGAAGAGCAACGTCATATTGAACGACTTCTTGGAAGGAAGTTCTGCCTTTGCGGTTGCGACTGCCGCAAAGCACGGAATCGTGAGCATATTGAATGCGATGAATGCGATGAGACCGGGCACGTTGATACCGGTTGCTTGAATCATGGTTGCCGCCGCGCCGATACCGCCGTCCGCTTCGACGTCGATTATACCGCCGACGATGCAAGCGGCAAGAGTGCCGAAGGTTGCGATGACGTTTTCTTTTGCGATAAGACCGGTGATTGCCGCGACTGCGAACACCCAACCGAATGCTTTAAGTTGCGAACCGAATCCGAGCGGCGTGAACAGAGGTTGAATGAGTCCGCCGATACCTGCGAGGATACTTTCATTCATACGGTCATCCGCAAGGAATTGCCATGTCCAGCTGAAGTGGCTTACAAACCAAATGAGGATTGTAGAAGCAAGGATGATTGTGAACGCTTTCTTCACAAAGTGCTTCGTCTTATCCCAAAGGTGAGCGGCGAGGTTCTTGGGTTGAGGAACGTGATATGCGGGAAGTTCCATAATGAACGGCGGCACTTCGCCCTTCATGGTGGTTGCGCGCATCAAGATGACCGCCGCGATTGCCACGACTACGCCGAGAACGTACATCATATAGGTGATAACGTCGGGGTGAGAGAATCCGAATTGAGTTGCGATACCGCCTGCGATAGCCGTAAGGATAGGCAATTTTGCGCCGCAACTGAAGAACGGGATAACTCTGATTGTTGCGATTCTTTCGTTCTCGTCTGCAAGAGTACGAGTGTTGATGAATGCGGGAACAGCGCAGCCGAAGCCCATAATCATAGGCATGAACGCTCTGCCCGACAAACCGAATTTTCTGAAGATTCTGTCGAGGATGAACGCCACGCGCGCCATATAACCGCTGTCTTCCAAAATCGAGAAGAACAGGAACAGCAAGAGGATTTGCGGCAAGAAGCCGAGCACTGCGAACAAACCGCCGAGAATGCCGTCTACGATAAGTCCCGTGCACCATTCGGGCGAGCCTGCAAGTTCAAGACCGTAACCTACGCAAACGCTGAGGCATTCGGTGAACGTGTTGAGGATGTTTGCAAGGATTACGCCGGGTCCGTAAACGCTTTCTTCATATCCGAAGAAGGTTGCCGCCGAGATGCCCGAGCACCACTCGTCTATGCTGCTGACGAAAGCCGACTCGAGTTCGCCGTCGTCGTTTCTCTCGACCGTGACTTCCCATTTGCCCTTTTCGTCCGCATAGAATTTTTGATCGAGATCCGCTTCCGTCAATTCATCGAGGTAGCGAAGTTCGTGATCGGCGGTATATACATACGCTTTTGCTTCGACCGATTCGAGTTCGCCGTCGTCCGTAAAGGACACTTCCGCTTTGTAGCCGTCTTCGGTGTAGTAAGTCGTGTTTTGGTCATACGCTTTCTCGTTGAAGTCTTCGATGACAGTGCCTTCTGCGTCGCTGCATACGACGGGATTTTTGTCAAACACGCCGCCTGCGCCGAGGAACAAGAAGTCCTCTGCAAACGTGAGGTGGAACACGAGGAACAAAATCACGAGGAAGATAGGAATACCCCAAACCTTGTGAGTCAACACCTTATCGACCTTGTCGGAAGTGCTGAGTTTCTCTTTTTCGGCTTTTTCTTTCTTTGTAAGAACGGTCGAATAGTTCTTGGATATGTATTTATATCTGCTATCCGCCACGATTGCCTCGAAGTCCGTTCCGAAAACGTCGTCTTTGAAGGTCTTTTTGAATTCCTCGACCATTTGAGCCGCTTGCGGATGTTGACCGACTTCGATTTCGTCGAGTTCGACAAGTTTCACGGCGTGGAAGAGCGAATTTTCAACGCCGCTGCCTTCGAGAGCGATTCTGCAATCGTTGATGAGGTGCGTAAGTTGAGTGCCTTCCAAGACGGTGCTTCCCTTTCTCGGTTGCTG
Organism: Anaeroplasmataceae bacterium; assembly: GCA_963659595.1. Lineage (GTDB taxonomy): Bacteria > Bacillota > Clostridia > Christensenellales > CAG-917 > CAG-475. The sequence continues at coordinate 7,060 of CAVKUX010000016.1, forward strand.
ACAAACTTCGTACGCTCTTTGCATGAGTTCGTCAAGACCTTTTTCACGCAAAGCGGAAATTTCAACGACGGGAAGTCCGATTTTTTCCTCGAGGCTCTTTGCGTCGATCTTGTCGCCGTTTTTCTCAACTGCGTCCATCATATTGAGCGCAATGATCATCGGAACGTCGATTTCCATAATCTGCGTGGTGAGATAGAGGTTACGTTCGAGGTTGGTTGCGTCTACGATATTGATGACGCAATCGGGCTTTTCATCGAGAATGTAGTTTCTCGAAATCACTTCTTCCGGCGTGTACGGAGAAAGCGAATAGATACCGGGAAGGTCGACGATAGCGATGGGTTCGGCACACTTTTTGTATGTACCCTCTTTCTTATCCACCGTGACGCCCGGCCAGTTGCCGACGTGTGCGGTCGAACCTGTCAAACTGTTAAACAAAGTTGTTTTGCCGCAGTTCGGGTTGCCTGCGAGAGCAAATCTTTTCATTATTCTTGTACCTCCATCGTAACGACAGACGCTTCGGTTTTACGAAGCGTGAGTTCGTATCCTCTGATAGTCACTTCAATCGGATCGCCGAGAGGCGCTTTTTTGCGAAGATACACTTCTGCGCCCGGCGTAACGCCCATATCGAACAAACGACGTCTGATTCTTCCGTCGCCGCCGACCGCTTTGATTACGCCTTGCTCGCCGATAACGAAATCGCTAAGCAGTTTTTCCATTTTGTCCTCCTAAAAATTATGCTACTAAAATTTTTGTTGACATTTCTTTGTCCAAAGCAAGGCGTCCGTCCTTGATAAGACAAATGACGCTTCCGCCGCTTTGGGATATGATACTGATTGTCGAATCGATGGTGATACCCAAACTTTCAAGGTGTTTTTTCGTTTTGTCGTCGGTCATAATTTTGACGATTCTCAACTCCTTTCCAATGGGTGCAAATACAAGCGGCATATATATCTCTCTCCTTTTGCCGATTTATAGTCGTTTTTTATGTGAATGTGAAGTTTTATTCACATTTACGATAGAATATTACAACTTCCTTACAGGTATGTCAACAGATTTAATAAAATAATATGAAAATTTTTTCATATTTTTCTTCTTGATTTATTTTCAAACAAGTTATATAATATAAATATCAATATAAGGTCGGTCGGATTAATGGGACAGGAAGTCAGAGAACCCAAACAAGAAAGATCCATCGAAAAGAAAAATCGAATCGTTCAGGCGGGATTCGAACTCTTCTCGCAAGTGGGATACTACAATACCAACACTGCCGAAATCGCAAAGCGCGCAGGCGTTTCGACGGGCATAGTTTACGGATATTTCAAGGACAAAAGAGATATCCTTTTGGATGTTTTGGAAATTTATGTCAAAGAGGCGTTTGCGCCCGTGCTTGACATAATAAACAACCTCACTTCCCCCGTGAATTTCGACGATATAATTTGCCACGTTCTCGACGGCGCGATAGGCATTCACAAAAAGTACGCCAACATTCACGAGACGCTCCACTCTTTGTCGCACAGTGACGAGGCGGTCAACAACAAGTTTATATCCCTCGAAGACGATATTACGCTTTCCATTGCCGAAAAATTTGCCAATCTCGGCGTGAAAAAAGAGAATTTGACCGAGCGCATCCACTTTGCGATGGACATCGTGCAATCCTTCTCTCACGAATACGTCTACGACCACCACACCTACATAGACTACGACGCGATGCGCAAAATCGTACACAATACGCTCGTTGCGCTTTTTGAGGAATAATGACGACGTTTTCGCAAAGGTCGCTCGACTTTTTGTATTTCAATCACAAATACAATTCAAAACTTTGGTATCAGCAGCACAAAGAGGACTTCAAACAGTACCTCTCCGTTCCTTTTCGAGATCTTGCGACCGCAATGGCTCCGCGCATGCTCGAAATAGACGAGCAGATGATAACCGAGCCCAAAAGTATCGTATCGAGACTGTACAAGGATTTGCGATTCGCAAAGGACAAAACAAGCCTTTATCGCGACCATATGTGGCTCACGTTTATGCGCGGCACAAACGCTATGTGCGGACTGCCCGGCTACTTCTTTGAAATATCCCCCTACAACTTCCGCTACGGTTGCGGCTACTATATGGCGGACGCAAAAAGTATGGCGAGCCTGCGCAATTTGATTTTGTCAAATTCCCCCGTTTTCCAAAAAGCGAAAGAGTGTTTTGAAAATCAATCGATATTTTCCCTCGCGGGCGAAACTTACAAAAAGCCGCGCTATGCTGATTATCCCGAAGATTTGAGCAGATGGCTTGAAAAGAAAGATATTTGCTTCATCGCCAACTCAACGGACATCGACCTTCTTTTCTCGCCCGACCTCGCAAACGTACTGTGCGACAGATTCGAGATGATAAAACCGCTTTACGACCTGATGATGACGGCGGAATCTTTGGCGGAACGATAAAAAATTGACATAATTCTTTGAAATATCAACTGCGCAACTATTATCATTCACAATAGGAGGCATTTCTATTATGAATGAATTTAGTGATTTCATCGAATTCGATGATAAAATTGTTTACAATGAATGGGTCAAGTGGAAACATTTTGGGATAGTAGACGAACCGGAATGGCTACGGGAATTCATTCGAGCAATTGCGGCATTGTTTGGTCATTGCAAAAAATGCACGGCATTATCTGGATGTTATTTTGCAATGTATAACAAACCAAAACACCCCATGCATTTTGATTGTCACTGTTTTTTGTCTAAAATTTCCCCACCCGTCGCAGACTTTGACGTAACGGCATACTGCGATATAAGAAAGGTATCCACATACATTTGGGATATAGACAAAACAAAAGGAAAAATATTTAAGTCTCTTGGGTATACCGAAGAAGATTCTTATCTAATAAAATGCGAACTCGAACGACAAGCGGTCAAAAAGTATGCAAATGGCGATTATACATTGAAAGAATTAAACAATTATGGTCAAACGATATCAATTACGGTTGAAATCAACAATAAAAAGTTTAAAACCGGATGGATAATAAAACCGAAGGGATTAATAAAAAATACTACACCATTCTGTGGGAAAGTGGATGATTAAGGAGAAAAATGGAAAAATATACCCTTGTAAGTTTATCAAAACCAGTCGATTCAAAAGGTCTTTCAGTCGGTGATATAGGAATAATCATTGAGTGCAAACCTCACGACGTTTTTGATGTGATGTTCTTCAATAAAAATGCATTGGGCGATTATCTCGTTGCAAAGCTTTTCAGAAAAGATTTTCGAGAGATTCCGTATTCGTTATCACAAGATTGGATTGCACGATTTGAAAACGGAATCGACAATATCGAAAGAAAAGACTCGTTCAAAAAAACCATATTCAAAGAATACAACAAAATTATGGTTGTAAACGAAAAGAGCGCATACTCAAAGTGTGGTGTGCATAAAGGAGCAATCGGTGTAATTATGGCAGATTATTCCATAGACGGAAAATGGTATGTCATTTTTTCGGATAAACGAGGCGAAGATTATGCCGATATAGAAGTATCTGAAAAAGATATGGTGATCATCAATCCGTAAGAAATTCGCAAAACGAACGCTTTACACATTGAAAAACGCACGGTAAACGTGCGTTTTCGTTTTTTTATTCGGATTAATTTGCTGTGTTATTAACAATTCTCTTTCGGTCGCAAACGGACTTGCGAGCGCTTTTTCAAGCAGCACACGTCACTTGTAAACTCCTTTTGCAATAAAAACGCTTCCGCATACGCTTCTTGCTACCGATGCGCACGCGATTTCATAGCACAACACAATCGCAACAATCAATCGGATGTGTAACGCTCCACGCAAACGGACAATCTTAAATCCGTGCGCAAAGCAGCGATAGTTTTCATCTTCTTTTGCGCTTGATGTATATCGAGCGCACGTTGACTTTCCCATTTTTCGACGAGCATCACGGTTTTGTCGTCGCCGAGCGATGAAAAATACTTATACGCTATATTCCCCTCTTCCTCACGCACGGACGGTGCGATTCCGCTCTTTTCCATTTCTTCGACAAAGCGTTTCGCACTGCCGTTTTCGCCGTTATAATAGACGTTCAAAACAACCATATTTACCTCAATCGCAATCCTTAAATTTGTATTTATCCTTTCGTTCGCACGAATTTGCCGTCCGACTTTGGCATATCTTCGGACGAAAAACGCTCGACTTTCATCGTCAAATCGTACTTTTCGCGAAGTCGTGCGATTTGCGCCATCATAGGCGAAGCGTGGTGCGAATCGATTGCGCTTTGGTACGTCCATTTGTCAATCAAAAGCACTGTTTCCTCGTCGTTTGCGGGAAAAAAGTACTCGTAGCCGAGATTGCCTTCTTCTTCCCTTATTTTCGCCGCGATTCCGCTCTTTTCCATTTCTTCGACAAAGCGTTTGGCATTGCCGTTTTCGCCCGTGTAGTAAATGTTTACGCTTATCATATTACCTCACAAAATAACGTGCAAATTGCGAATATCCGCATTTTTGATTCTCTTTTGCATTGCATAGCCGAAAGGTTCGAGATAATTCCCTTCGATTTTCAACTCGAATTGCTCGTTCATCTCTTTTGCAAACGCAGCGCAAACGTCCTCGACGATCTCCCTTTTCACCTTCTTGCCACTTTCGTCGTTGTCTGCCGTGAGCAGAAATTCGAGAGGGGCGGCAAGCGAGCCGAATTTTGAGAGCGAGCGCATTTGTCTTATCGCCCACTTGTAGTACGGCATATGTCGTTTTTCAAGCAAGAAAGCAATCTCGCAAGCGTACTTTACAAACTCGCAGAGTGCGAGCATCGCCGCCCCGTTCTCGCCGTGTTTTATGCACCGAGCGTAGTTATACTGCCCCGACTGCGCCGCTTTCAATGCGCACGAGCCGATTTTCTTGATTCGCACGTCTTCGGGCATACCGTGCAAAATCTCGTTGCGGATTTTCGCAAACGCGCCCAAGTCGTCGCGGAACACTTCGCCGTTTGTCGCTTCGGCAAAATAGAACGAGTCGGTGTACAGCCACTCTTGCCAACCGGTCGGCGCACCGTCCGAGCCGGTGTATCTTCTGTAAAAATCGCCTATCGTAAACACGCCCTTGAAAGTCGAACTTGCAACGCTTGCGCGAGCGTTGTCAACGCCGTTTTTCAGCGCATATTCCGCCTTAAGTTTATCGTATGCACGCATTAGATAAAACCCGATTTTTTCCTCGTCCTCTTTGGTAAGCCAAAGGCAGAATCCCGTTTCGAAATCGTGGTCGCGCGAGGTTTGGTCGTCGAATCCGAAACATTCCGAGCCGTGCCCGACAAGCCCGACCGCAATGCGATTTTCAAAGTCGCCGAAATTGCGGCTTATCATTTCCGCACCCGCTTCTTCATAAAACTTTTTTGCTTCTTCAAGTCCTTTCATATTTCCAAATCGCCGTTTTATCTCTCGCTTTACGCTTGATTAAACTTATTTTCTGTTGTTTTCGTAGATTTGTTTCGCTCTGTTTTCAAGTTCCGCTTTTTGAATGAAATAGCCGAAAAACTCAAAAGACGGCGCGCACTTGGAGCATACGAAAGCGTAGTTTCCGTCACGGACAAGCGACTTGTCGTCAAGGCACTCGTATGCGAGATTCAAAAGATTTTCAACTTCATCGTCGCAAGTTTCGCCCTTGCTTTGCGCCTCGCTGAACGCAAGGTGCGCAAGGTTGACGTAGGACACCGCAAGTTCACAAAAACCGCCCTTGTTTTTGAGCAAATCTATTGCCTTTTTATAGTATGCTCTGCCATCCTTAAATTTTTGCAAGTCGCAAAGCGCGGTGGCATAATTGTTGTAAAGTCCGGCAAGGCGATAGTCGTCCTTTTCAAGCGATTTTTCGTACTGCTCCTTTGCAATCTCGTAGTACTTTATCGCTTCTTTCGCCTTCCCGAACGCTTTCATAGTCGTGGCGCAATTGAGATAAATAGTCGCGTCGCCAACGCTCGAGCAAGCGCCGTCGCACGCCAAAATAGCAAGCGCCTCGTCTACTGCGGCAAGCCCTTTTTCTTTGTCACCGAGTTTGCGATAAAGTCCTATTTGCTCGCTGAGCACTTCCAAAAGCCCCTTTGTATCGTTCAAGGCTTTGGCTTCTTTTTCCCAGTATTCGAGAACTCGCTTTGCGCCTTGCAAATCGTCCTTTTCAAACATCTCGTCGATTTTGTCAATCACTCGCATGATGGGGATCGTGCCTATCGGTTCTTTTGTGCAACTGCATTTTTCCTGCATATTCTTCCTCTCTTGCTTTTTGTAGGAATATCATATCATAAAATCGAATTTTTGCAAGGAGTAAAACAACGACTTTCCCTATTCAATCGCCGTTTTCCGCCGCTTTTGCGCTCTGTCGTCTACAATTTTGGTTTATATTCAACGTCGTTTTACGTCGGGAAGTTGCGCTCTTTTTGTTTGAATTTTCCTTTTTAATAAAATTTTAATAATACAAAATCCGCATATTGTCGATTTTTGCTGCGGTTTTTGTCGAAAACGCGTATTGAAAAGGTAGGTTTTAATATTGTATAATAGTTATATCTTATCAAAGGGGGAAGTTTATGGGAAAACTTCAAAAACTTATCGACAACAAGGCGCAAAGCGCAAAGTTTATGTGCGACGAAATCGCGCATATTTGCAATGATATGCCAAAGCGCGATCCCGGCAGCGAGGGCGAAAAAATGGCGTGCGAGTACATGGCGGACTATCTCAAAAACGACTGCGGTTGCGAAAGGTCTGACGTCGAATCTTTCACCGAACACCCCAATGCGTTTTTCGGTTGGATTTACTTCACGATAACCTTCGTGCTTGCAGGTATGGTGCTGTTTTTCTTCCTTCCCATTCTCGGCGCGGTGATTACCGGCTTGGGCTTTGCGATCTTGTTCGTTCAATTCGGTCTTTACAAAAAACTCGTTGACAAGTGCTTCCCCAAAAAGACGGGGCATAGCGTCACCGCAATCAAAAAATGTACGGGCGAAGTGAAAGGCAGAGTGTTTTTCAACGGACACCCCGACGCGGTTTGGAACTGGCCCGTCAACAACAAATTCGGCGGTACGGCGCACGTTGCACACCTCGTGTCGAGCGTCGTGAGCGGACTTGTGGTGCTCGGATTGAATATCGCGGCGGCAGTCGCAACCAAATGCCAACCCGTCGTCGACTACACCGTTGCAGGCTACACAGCACTCTACGGTCCGGTGCTTTTCTGGATGGGCATTGCCATTTTGATTATGGTCCCCTGCCTCGTCGGCATGTACTTTATGTGGGATGAAAACACCATCACGGACGGCGCAAACGACAACCTCACCGGTTGCTATATGGGCATTGCAATCCTCAAAGCGATGAAAGATCAAGGCATCGAACTCGAACACACGGAAGTGGGCGTAATCATTTCGGGAAGCGAGGAAGCGGGGCTTCGAGGCGCAATGGCTTGGTGCGAAGCGCACAAAGGCGAATTCGACGACGTTCCCACTTGGATTTATTCCTACGACACCATACACGAAAGCCGTTTTCTCGGCGTAAACTATCGCGACCTCAACGGCACGGTTAAGTCGGACAAGGAAGTGAGCGATTCCTTTATGACCGCCGCAAAAGAACTCGGCATCCAATGCAACAAGACGTGGGTCCCCCCGTTCGGCGGCGCAACGGACAACGCGGCGTTCAACAAAGCGGGATTCCGCTCGACGGGTATCACCGCTCTCGACCACAATCTTCAAGACTACTATCACACTATGCGCGACACGGCGGACAATCTCAATCCCGAATGTCTTGCCGACTGCTATGCGATTTCCGTCAAGTGCCTTGAAAACTTTGACCGCGACATCGCAAAATAACGTCGGAATATCGAGATAAAACGCTGTAAAAAAACACTAAAAAAGCAGCGTAAAAAGTCACTAAAAGTAGCGAAAAATAAGCAAAAAATCAACTTATTCAATCAAAAAATCCTTCCGAATTTTCGGAAGGATTTTCTTTATCGCTGTTTTTTTTCCCGTTATTTTTACGCAACGTTATCGTTTATGCCGCTTCTTTGATTTACTTCGAGTTCGCTTTGACGTGTTGCGCCCGATTCTTGTTGCGTTTCGTCGACTTCGCTTTCGGTTACGACCGATTCGCCTTGTTGCGTTACGTTCGATTCGGTTTCAATCACGTTCGATTCGCTTTCGGCTCTTTCGTATTCTTCTTCAAACACGACTTCCCTCTTGTATTCGCCCTCGTCCTCTTTTGCGATTTGCAAATCGACGTTGCCGCTCGGCTCGCTCTCTACGGCGGATACGAGTTTCGGCTTCTCGCGCTTGTAGACTATCGCCATAATCACGCCTTCAACGATGATGTTCAGCACCCAACTTATCGGCCAACTCAAATACAGCATTTCGGGCGTATTGACCGCTCTGCACGCGGTGTAAATCCACACGATACGGAACACGCATATACAGAAGAAGTTGGCAACCATCGGCGTGAACGAGTAGCCCATACCGCGCATACAACCGACGAGCACCTCGACGATACCGCAAACGAAGTATATGGGCAAAATGATTTTCATTCTCGCGTAAGCGTAGCCGATGACATCGGGGTCTGCCGTGTAGAGCCTTGCGATATACTGCCCCGCCGTGAGCAGAACGAGAGTCCACAAAAGGCTTATCACGATAATCATTATCGACGCTTCGAGCGCGGCTTTTTTGATACGTTTGGGCTTTTTCGCGCCGTAGTTCTGCCCTGCAAACGTGACGGTTGCATTGGACACGGCGTTCATAGACGTGTACACGAAACCCTCGAGGTTGCTTCCCGTCGAACTGCCTGCGACAAGCGAATAGCCGAATCCGTTGAGGTTGGTCTGAATCAGCACGTTTGCGATAGAGAAAAACGAGTTGAGTATGCCGCTGGGCAAACCGACTTTGAGTATCTGCAAAAACTCGTCCTTGTGGAAGCGCAGTTTTTTAAGCACGAGTTTGCAATAACCTTCCTCTTTCAAGAGGGTTATAACGAGCATAATGCAGGACAAATACTGGCTTACGATTGTCGCAATGGCAACGCCTTGAACGTCGAGTTTTGCCACGATAACGAATATGAGGTTGAGCGCAACGTTGACGATACCGGCGATGCTGAGATATATAAGCGGACGTTTCGTATCGCCTTTTGCGCGAAGAATGGACGCGCCGAAATTGTATAAAACGTTTGCGGGCGTGCCGATAAAATAGATGAACAAATAATCCGTCGCCTTGTCCAAAATCGCGGGGTCGGTTTTCATCCAAACGAGGAAATATCTTGCGCAAAATACGCCGACAAGTCCAACGACCGTACCGCTTATGAGCGACAACAACACCGACGTATGCACGGTGTTTTGCGCGCGCTTTTCGTCACGAGAGCCTATCGCCTGACTCATAACGACGTTCGTGCCGATAGACAAGCCTATAACGACGTTGATGATGAGATTGATAAGCGCGACGTTTGACGAAACTGCCGCAAGCGACTGCGTGCTCGTTTCGGAAAACTGACCGATAACTATCAAATCCGCCGCATTGAACAGCAGTTGCAAAATGCCCGAAAACGCAAGCGGAAGGGACACCGCAATGAGTTTTTTGAGCAGCGGCCCGCTTGTCATATCCATATCTTTGGCGACGGTCTGATGGTGCAAATGAAGTGGTTTCATATCTTATCCGTTGTGATAAAGTGTGTATTTCTCTACAAATTCCCTCTTGTTTGAGAGATTATTTTATCACTTCCGCCGCCAAAGTCAAACGGAATCGCAACATATTTGTCATCAAAATTATGGGAATTTTTCCGCCACCATCCCAAACTCTCCGCCGCCGAAAATCCGCATTGAAACCACATCGAAAAAAATGAAAACACCCGCTTGCGCGGTTGCTTTGTGAGAATATGGCATTGTACTATAGCAAAATCAAATCAATTACCTGTCCTCCGTCTGCTTTTATCTTTCCATATGTCCACAAGTACTTGTCTACCTCACGATAAGTTGCACTTGTTCCATTAAGATAGGAAGCAATAAACGTTTTGTAAATATCAACATACGTACCGTAATCTTTGCTTGCTTTGGCAATATCAAAGTTGCCTTGGCTATAGAAATGGTCTTTATCTTGAAAATGCTGGAACGTATTAACACTCAAACTATCGTAAATGGGAAATCTATCACACAAATGCAATGCACAATACTTGGTTGCAAAAGCATAATTTCTGCGACTTGTGAGATTTTTGATTACATCGACCGCTTTGGTGATATCGGGGGCATGATTGAGCAAATAATCAAAATTCTTTGTGTTTACGATGCCATTTGCTATGACCGTCAAATCAAATTTTGAAATACGAGTGCTGTACAGAATATTTATAAGCAAGCATTTGTGCAATACAGCCAAGAAATTTGTATTTGTCGGATTATTCGCAATGACATTGTTTAAAAGCGGTTCATAAATCCCGCATGTTTTATTGTTCTGCTGATCCCATGAGCTCTGATATTGATTGACGATACTTACATTGTTGATGAGTTTTGAATTGTTAATTTTTAAATTGTTAATAGTAATCATAGTTTTATCCTTGTATAAATTATTTATCTATAGTGCCATCTCTATATATAGTACCATCGGTACAATAAATAGTGTATGATTTCGCATTATTGTTCCATCCTCTTCTTGTTTTTATGTTATTCCATTGCTCTGTTGATCCGTTAAAAATAATACTTCCCAAACTGTAGCAATTTTCAAAAGCTGACGCGCCAATTTCAGTCACGCTTTCAGGTATGGTAATACTTCTTAATTTGCTGCAACCATAAAACGTATAACTACCGATTTCAGTCACGCCGTCGGGAATCTTGATGCTTGTCAAATTGCTGCAACCATAGAATGCAGAACTACCAATACGCACAACACTATCGGGAATAGTTATGCTTGTTAATGCGGTGCATTTGCTAAAAACTCCGTCGTTTATAATACGTGTACCTTCTTTGATAACAACTGAACTAAATGATTTATCCTTTAGATCGTAAGCGACTTTACCTGCGTAAACAACTCCGTAGTTCTGACTATAATACCATGCTGTATTACCAAAGGCTACCATGCCGATGCTTGTCACACTGTCAGGAATTGTTATGCTTTTCAAATCACTGCAACCAAAAAAAGCGCCACTACCAATGCTTGTCACACTATTAGGAATTGTCACACTTGTCAAACCTCTGCAATTATAGAAAGCGTGGTCAGGGATGAAAGTCATACCATCGGGGATTATAAGCGACGTGACCAGTTGATTATTTAAGAACAGCTGTTTGTTATTTGAACTATAGTACATCAAGCTAACCAATCCAGAAATACTCAACCATGCCGATAGGTCGAATATATATATTTCTTGAAGATTATCGCATTCTTCGAATGCCCTAGAACCAATACTTGTTATACTGTTCGGAATTATTATACTGATTAATCCTGTGCATCCTTTAAAAGCAAATTCATCAATACTTGTTACACCATTAGGAATAGTAATTCCATGTAGCAAGCTGCAACCACTAAATGCAAAACCGCCGATACTCTTTACGCTATCAGGGATTATGACACTTTCAAGCGCAGTACGGCCGGAAAACGTGTAATTCCCAATACTAGTGATGGTTTCTGGTATGCTAATAGTTCCTGAAATGCGATTTGGAATCAAAATAAATTTGGTCTTTTCTTTGTCATACAAAATGCCATCCTGTGAAGAATACCTAGTACTATTCTTTGATACAGTAATTCTTTCTAAACTACTGCAATCAGAAAAAGCAGATTTTTCTACATCCGTTACATAATCAGGAATACCTACAGATTTAAGTGTTTTATCAGCAACAGCTATTATTGTGCAAGTATCGGTTGTAGATGAAAAATCAAAGCCTTGCATTTCCTCTTTTACGGCAGTTTTTACGATAAGTTGCAAATCATTTGTCGATATAGTCAACGTATAAAAAGGCTCAGTTGTTAAAAGAACGTCGCCATTGTACCAGCCAAGAAAATCATATCCACGGAAAGGTGATACTGCTACGGTTATTTCCGAATTGTAATCATAAACTCCATCACCTTCTATTAAACAACTATTCTGTATCGAGGGCGTAACCGTCACTTTGTATTGATTGATAGTGTAACTTGCAGTAAAAGTTTTATTGCCCGTGCTGCCTATTTCGATTTTTCCGTCGTTATTCCATATTCCCGTATAGCCGACTTTTGTCGGTGGAAGCAACTTTATTTCGTCTTCGATGGTATAAGTCAAAGGATTGTCGGAATTATTCACACCGCCATCGAGCAAATATGTGATTGTATATTTGATTGCAGACCAACTTGCAGTGATTGTTTCGTCTTTCAATATCGGTTTTGACAAATCATAATCCCATTTATCGAAATCATAACCGATTCTTGTCGTGTTCGGTTCAACTGCAAAACCGTCTTCTTCAACTTGCTGTTGTTCTACTGCCGTACCGCCTTTTGAATCAAATGTCACAGTATAGATAGGTCTGCGGCGAATTGACACGGTGTACAGTTTTATGTCTTTGCCGTTTTCAACGAGGATATAAAAAGTATTATCGCCTATTGCGAGATTTACGGTCTTTGTTCTTATAGTATGAGAGCCGTTTATATCGGTCGATACCGTGTACGTTGCAGAGTCCGCAACGGAAATCTCGTCAACGAACGAGAACAAAGTCGTTTCATTTGAAACTTTGCCCGATATATTTGCGCCGTTAATTGAAAGAGTGTTCGTTTTGAGTTCAACGCCGTGCAACGCCGTATCTCGATAACCGCATATCGTACATACGCGACTCGAATCGAAGTTATGTTCGTCTTTGTCGCTAATCAAATCGTGTTCGCAAGTCGCTTCGTGCCAATGGTAGTTTTCGTTGTAATTCCACTTTTGCGAATAGGTGTGTTGATGTTCTTGATTTCCGTTGTTATCGTTTTCGCTAGGGCTTTGCGAACCGCCCTTATCGCACGCCACGAAAAGCAATGCCGAAAGAATGACGATCAACACCGCCAAAATCGCTGTTCTACCCCATTTTTTCATAAACTTATGTTCCTCCATTATGGTTTTAACAGTGGACAAATACACCATATATAACAGTATAGTAACAATTTTTGTTACTGTCAATATTTTCGTAACAGGGTTAGTTACAATTTGAGTATGGAGTTCAGGGCGCGGTTGAAGGAATTAAGAATCGAAAACAATGAATCTCAACAAGATTTGGGACGGGTTTTGAATATGTCAAAAATGGCAATTTCGCACTGGGAATCGGGACATAGCGAACCGAGTATCGCCCAACTCATAATAATTGCCAACCATTTTGAAGTCAGCGTTGACTATCTCATAGGTCGTGAAAATTGATAAAATAAGCCCCATTTTCTTTAAAAAATCGGGGCTTATTTTATTGACTGAAGATTCGTTATTTTGTGGCGTTTTCAAAGCGTGTCAATTTGTTCTTTTCGAGTTTCAAATACACCCACTTAATCGGCGGGCAGATTGCAAACAGGAATTGCGCAAACGTGAAAAGTTTGGACGGATTGACGAATTTGCGTTTGTGTTCAAGTCCTCTGACCATACATTTTGCGACGTGTTGCGGTTTTTGGACGGGGAACGGACGCTCGCGAATGACTTTGCCCTCTTGACCTTCCACTGCTTTCTTGAAAAAGCCCGTGTCGGTGGCTATCGGATAGAGGCAAGTGAGGGATATGTTGCTCGGAAGTTCGTAGCGAAGACCTTGTTGGAAGCCTTGCATTGCGAATTTACTCGCGCTGTAAAGCGTATAACCGGGCATTGCGAGTTTGCCGATTGCCGAAACGGTGATTGCCATTTGACCTTGCTTGCCGCCGAGATATTCGACGTATTTTTGGTATGTATAGATGGGCGAATACACGTTGACTTTGAAGATGTCTTCAATGCGCTCCCAGTTGACGTAGTCCATCGTTTCGTAGTACGGGAAGCCTGCGTTTGCAAAGAAAATGTCAATCGAGCCGAGTTTTTCGGTTGCGGTCGCAAAAATGGAATCGACATTTTCTTTGGTGGACACGTCGCACACCATCGGGAACACGTTTTTGAGGTTGAGAGCCTCGATTCTGTCGGTGCGCAAGTCAACCGCCAAGATTTTGTTGCTGCCGTTTGCGAGCAATTTGAGCGTTTCCAGAC
>CAVKUX010000017.1:0-20832 GCA_963659595.1 Anaeroplasmataceae bacterium
GTGATAAATCGGGCGGATTTACTTTTATACGCCTTGACAGAAAAAGAAAATAATGCTATAATATGTTATACAAAGTAATAAGGAGTTAGTGTTATGACTTTCGCTGAAAAGGTAAAATATGTAAGGGGTAAATTGTTGCTAAGTCAAGAAGATTTGGCAAAACAAGTTGGGGTATCTTTTGCGACGGTCAATCGTTGGGAAAAGGGCGTTGAACCGCAATTTTTAACGAAAATGCGATTTGAAAAGTTTTGCAATGAGCGCGGTATAAAATTTGAGGAGGGGAAAAATGTCTGAACACGGAAAGTTTAATGAAGCAACAAGAGTTCAGATGCCTGCGTTAGTGCATTTGACAAGGCTTGGATACAATTATTATGGCAAAATTTCCGAAGAGTCCGTCGGTAAGGTTTACGACGGAGATACGAATATTTTGCTTGAAGTTTTTAAGAGTCAATTTGAAAGACTTAATCCCGACCACGCAGGAGAGTATGAACAGGTTTTGCACGATATAAAGCAAGAACTCGATTACGATGATTTGGGACGATCTTTTTATAAACGTTTAACAAGCGTATCGCCAATTAAATTGATTGATTTTGATACGCCGAGTAACAATGTCTTTCATTGTACGGGGGAATTTACCTGTCGGCGCGACGGCGAAGAATTTCGTCCTGACATTACTCTGTTTGTAAACGGTTTGCCGCTTGTCTTTTTGGAAGTTAAAAAGCCGAATAATAAGGGCGGAATGATTGCGGAAAGCAATCGTATGAACAACATTCGTTTCCCGAATAAGAAGTTCAGACGTTTTATAAACATCACGCAACTGATGATTTTCTCTAACAACAAAGAGTATGACACGTTGGGCGGGATAGTACCTGTTGATGGGGCATTTTATTGCACGGGTTCAAAAGGTAAGGCGTTTTTTAACTGTTTCAGAGAAGAAAATAAGGGCGGCGAAGCTGTTGCGCCGTTTATAAAGAACTTTCCGTATAAAGACGTAAATCCCGAAGTTGAAAAGCGTATTTTATCGGACTTTAACTGTCAGGTAATACATACTGCGCCTGAATATCAAACGAACTTACAAATCAACACTCCGACCAACAGAATAATCACGTCAATGTGTTCCATTGAACGGTTATTGTTCTTGTTAAAATACGGAATTGCTTATGTCAAGGAAGAAAAGGAAGTAGACGGTGTTATCGAGTCGAGAGATGAGAAACACATAATGCGCTATCAGCAAATGTTTGCCGCCCTGACCGTCAGAGAGAAAATCAAAAACGGTGTAACGTCGGGCGTTATTTGGCATACACAGGGGAGCGGCAAAACTGCGTTGTCGTATTACCTGAATTATGTGCTGACTGATTTTCTTGCAACACAAAACAAAGTTGCAAAGTTCTATTTCATAGTTGACAGACTTGATTTGATGGAACAGGCAAAGCAAGAGTTTGAGGCGAGAGGTTTGGAAGTAAAAACGGCAGACACTCGCGCCGAATTGATGAGTCAATTCAGGAATAATCAATCTTTGGAAGGAAAGAGCGGAAATCACGAAATAACGGTTGTCAATATTCAGCGTTTTGCAGAAGATAAAGAAAAAGTGAACCTTCCCGCGTATGCCACGAACTTACAAAGAATTTTCATTGTCGATGAAGCGCATAGAGGGTATAATCCGAAAGGTTCATTTTTGGCAAACCTTTTTGAAGCGGACAAAAACTCAATTAAAATCGCTTTGACGGGAACGCCGCTTCTGAAAGAAGAACGTGCTTCTTGGAAAGTGTTTGGCGATTATTATCATACCTATTATTACGATAAATCTATTCAGGACGGGTATACCTTAAAAATTATCCGTGAAGATATAGAAACTTCTTACAGAGAAAAACTGTCCGAGATTTATCAGAAGTTAGAAACGCTTGTCGAGAAAAAAGACATAAAGAAAAGTCAGATAATCGAACACGATACCTATGTAAAAGAACTGCTGCGGTATATCATTTCAGACTTAAAAAAATTCAGACAACTGCACAATGATAATACGCTTGGCGGAATGGTTATTTGCGAAACGAGCGAGCAGGCAAGAAAATTATACGAATACTTTGCGGAAGTGCAGACAGAATTGAATAGCCAAGACAAATTGCAAAGCAATTTCAAGGCGGGTTTGATTTTACACGACAGCGACGACAAGGAAACGCGTAAGCAAATAGTAAAAGATTTCAAGAAGAATATGACGATAGATATTCTTATCGTTTTCAATATGTTGCTTACGGGTTTCGACGCGCCAAGACTGAAACGGTTGTATTTCGGACGAAAACTCAAAGACCACAACCTTTTACAGGCTATTACGAGAGTAAACAGACCATATAAGGACAATCATTACGGTTATGTCGTTGACTTTGCCGATATTAAAAAGAACTTTGAGGAAACCAATCAGGAATACCTGAAAGAATTAAATCGTTTCAATATGCCCGAAGAAATCGGTGAGGACGTTGCAACGGGAACGCTTACGCAAGTCCTTGAAAATCCCGATGAAATTATTTCGCAGATGAAGCAAGTCCGGCAGGTACTCTTTGAGTATACTACCGATAACGTCGAATTGTTCAGTAGTGAAATTTCGACGATTGAAGATAAAGAAGTTCTCTTGTCGTTAAAGAAAGCGTTGGTGAATGCGCGGGATTGCTGTAATATGGTCAGAACGTTCGGTGATGATGACCTGAAACAGGCGTTTGCAAAGTTGGAAATGCCTAAAATTCCGCAAATGATAAGTGAAGTTCAGCATTGCATAGACTCGATAAATCAAAAGGAAGCATTGTATAGTAGCGACAGCACCGCTCAAATGGTTTTTGAAGCAATGCAAGACATCGAATTTAATTTCAGTAAAATCGGAGAAGAAGAACTGAAATTAGCGTCGGGCGGCGAAGAGTTGAACGAAAAGAAAAATAAGGCAATCCGTTTCTTTATGGATAATATAGATCCTGACGATCCTGAATACATTTCGCTTTACGAAGCGTTCAGAGAAAGGTTCAAAGAACACGGTTTTGTTCCGTCCGATATGGCGGAGTTCGATGAATGTTCAAAAGCACTTGACGAGGTTTTGGATAAACTTGTGGCATTACAGCGAAAGAATGCGGCGCTTCTGAAAAAGTATAACGGTGATACGAAGTTCGCACGAGTCCATAAGCGAATAAAGGAAGAAAACGAACGCAGAAAAGCCGAGCATAAAAAGCCTATCGTTGACGAATACGATGAAACATTGCTTTCGTTCTTATCGTCGATAAAACTCGAAATAGACCAAAAGGTTTACGACCGAAACGATATTTTGAGAAAAGACGCATATTTTGAGCAAACGGTTATGCAACAAATTCAGGAGGGCTTCCGTAAACTCAATTTCACGAGCGATAGAGAAGAAAGAAAGTTTATTCAGGAAAGGATAGCCAAGCAATACTTAATGCAGTACAACGCCACATATCCTGCGGCGTAAGGAGATAAAATGAACGATAACAAAACGATAAAGGAAAAAACGATTGCGCTGATTGACTCGTTGAAATCTACCTGTCAGACTTACGGAATGGGGAATGATGGCAACGAGTATAAAATAATTACGCAGGTATTCCTGTATAAGTTCCTTAACGATAAATTCGGCTATGAAGTGAAGAAACTTTCAAGCCGACTTGCCAATGCGGAAAAGTGGGAAGAAGAGTATACGGCGATGAGCGAGGACGAACGGGAGGATTTGTTAGACTCTCTTTCGGCTGATATTCCGAAGTTGTATCCCGAACACTTGATTTCTACTTTGTGGAATCAACAAACAAAAGGCGATTTCGAGTTGATTTTCGATAGTACAATGGTTGATATAGCGGATAAAAACGCCGCAATTTTCTCAACGCAGACGACGCAGAATACGAAAATTCCTTTGTTTGAAAAACTTACCGACTTTGTAACGGACTCTTCACAGCGTGCGCCGTTTGCGAGAGCGTTAGTCGATAAACTTGCAAAGTTTTCGTTTGAGGAAGCCTTTGTTGAACGATACGACTTTTTTGCCGATATATTCGAGTATCTCATAAAAGACTACAATACGTCGGGCGGCGGAAAGTATGCCGAATATTACACCCCGCACGCAATCGCGACGATTATGGCAAGACTGCTCGTCGGAAACAATGCGGATTTACATAACGTGGAATGTTACGATCCGTCGGCAGGAACGGGAACGCTTTTAATGGCACTTGCGCACCAAATAGGCGAAGATAGATGTACGATATTCTCACAGGATATTTCGCAACGAAGCAATAAGATGTTGAAGTTAAACCTGATACTTAACAACCTTGTTTCTTCGCTTGACCACGCTATTCAGGGTGATACGCTTGTTTCGCCATATCATAAGAGCGATAACGGGCAAGAATTAAGGCAATTTGATTTCGTCGTTTCCAATCCGCCGTTCAAAATGGACTTCTCGGATACGAGAGAAAAACTTGCCGCAATGCCCGTAAGATTTTGGGCGGGCGTTCCCAAAGTTCCGAATAAGGACAAGGATAAAATGGCGATATACACTTGCTTCATTCAGCACGTCGTGAATTCCTTGAAGAAAACGGGTAAAGGCGCAATTGTTGTGCCGACAGGTTTCATTACGGCAAAGAGTGGTGTAGAAAAGTCGGTTTTACAAAAATTGGTTGAGGAACATATCGTTTACGGATGTATCAGTATGCCGTCGAATGTGTTTGCGACTACGGGTACGAACGTTTCGGTGCTGTTTTTTGATAATTCGAGAAGAATTGAAAACCCGAAAGAAAACGACGAAAAACATAAGCAAGACCGAGTTATATTGATTGACGCTTCTAAACTCGGTGAGGAATATAAGGACGGAAATAATCAACGCCGTCGCTTACGTCCAGAAGAGATAGACTTGATTGTCGATACTTTTGCGAAAAAAGAAGCGGTTGATGATTTCTCTGTTTATGTAACATACGAAGAAATTATAGCAAAGAAATATGCCTTAGCCGCAGGACAATACTTTGACGTAAAAATTGAGTATGTAGATATGACTCAGGAAGAGTTCAACGAGAAAATGGCAGGTTATCAGGCAGAACTCGTTAAACTGTTCGACGAGGGCGATAAACTGCAAAAGGAAATCATTGAACAGTTGAAGAAGGTAAAATATGAAAGTTAAACTATTAGAAGCGTGCAATATTTCTACAGGAAAACTTGATTCAAATTCTGCTGAAGAAAATGGGAAATATCCATTTTTTACTTGTGCGCCAGAGCCTATGAAAATTAACTCTTATGCATTTGATGAAGATGCGATTTTACTTGCAGGCAATAATGCACAAGGTAATTTTCATATTCAACGTTATAATGGGAAATTCAATGCTTATCAAAGAACCTACATTATTACAGCGAAAGAGGGTTGGGATATTGATTTTGTAAAGTATTCTATTGAAATTGCATTAAGTCACTTAAAGAAAATTTCGCAAGGCTCACAAACAAAATTTTTGACAATGGGAATGCTTGAAGATTTTGTCCTAAATAATTATCCATTTGAAAAACAAAAGGCTATAATTGCTTCGTTGAAAAAAATAGATGAAAAAATTGAACTCAATTCAAAGATAAATGATAATTTAGCGAATCACTCGGCAATGGTTGCCTGACCGTTCATAAGAAGCGGCAAGAGAAAATCACGCTGTTGTTTTAACTTTTTAGTTTCAAGAAACAACTTTGTCATCGTTTCCATTGCAGGTTTTACTATCGAGTTGAACTTTTCGAGTTCTTTTTCCGACGGAATATAGAGATTGACTAAAAGAAGGCTGTCTTTTTGTAAGTGCTTTAAGCCCGAACCCGCAAAAAATGAGTCGTTGATACTACGAATTATACTTTTTAAGTAACAGAACAGGTAGAACGAATATTCACCTTTACCGCACACGCACCAAGTGTCGGTTGAATACGCCGCTTTGCCATAGTAACCCTTAATCGTAGCATTACCACCGGTTGATAAATAGCAGTTCATACCGTCAACCAACGCACTCTGCCATTCATTGATTGCTTCACCGCTTGTAAAAAACGGATAATCGCCCAAAATCCCTGTGCTATCATTGACTTGAATCGTGGATTTCGGGTGTTCCTGCAAAATATCGCTGATAATTCCGTTGGGTTTTCGAGTGGCAAACATAAAATCAAAGCAACTCTTTATAACTTGCTGTAAATTATCATTTATGATATAATAAAATAACTCTTGTGGTGGCAAGAGAAAATCGACAAGGAACCACCACTCATAGGAGTTCTTTATAAGGAGCATACCTATGAAAGACAGTATTACAAACAGCATTATTCAACAAATGCTTTCGGTGTTGGACAATGCACAACTAAAACAGTTGAAAAAGGCAATCGAAACAACGTTATCAGACTATGAAATAGTAAAATATGATGAAAACAAGCAAACTGAAACCGATGAAATAGTGATAGAAAAGTTCCTATCGGCTAAAAGGGTAGAGGGATGTTCGGAAAAATCGTTACGCTATTACAAATCCACCATAATGATTATGCTTGGGAAAGTCGAAAAGTCGATAGATCATATTACGACAGACGATTTGCGCGAGTATTTAACGGTGTATCAGAGTGAGAAGAATTCAAGCAAGGTAACGATAGACAATATTCGCCGCATTTTATCGAGTTTCTTCTCGTGGCTTGAAGATGAAGATTATATTTTGAAAAGTCCCGTAAGGCGAATACACAAGGTTCGGGCGGCGGCTACAATTAAGGAAACATATCCCGACGAAGCACTTGAACTTATGCGTGATAACTGCGATAATTTAAGGGATTTGGCTTTAATTGATATACTCTCGTCAACAGGAATGAGAGTTGGTGAACTTGTAAGGTTAAACCGAGATGATATAAACTTTGAAGAAAGAGAATGTGTCGTTTTCGGCAAAGGAAGCAAGGAACGAATGGTTTATTTCGACGCACGGACAAAAATTCATCTGCAAAACTACCTATCGAGCCGAAAAGATAGCGAAAAAGCCTTGTTTGTTGGCTTAAAAGCACCTTATAAACGGTTATCAATCGCGGCGATAGAGGTTCGATTGCGGGAACTCGGAAAGCGACTGAATATTGCAAAAGTTCATCCGCACAAGTTCAGGCGAACGCTTGCAACGAGAGCGATAGACAAGGGAATGCCGATAGAGCAACTGCAACACCTTTTAGGACACGAGCGAATAGATACGACGTTGCAATATGCAATGGTAAAGCAAAGTAACGTAAAAATAGCACATAGGAAGTATATAGGGTAATACAGTAATGAAATTGGAAACAATAACTCAGAGTATATTTGATGGAAAGCACGGTGATTGTAAAAATAAGAATGGATCAGGGTGTTATTTTATCAGCGTTAAAGACCTTAGGGAATACGATATAGATTATTCTAACGCAAGAGAAATTGATGAGAGCGATTTTAGTCAGGCTTACGCAAGGACAAATCTTGAAAGTGGTGATACAATTTATGCCAACACGGGTGATACAATAGGAAAAAGTATTTTTGTTGTTGAAAATGAATTGATTAAAAGAACCGCATTTCAAAAAAGTTTAGCGGTAATTAAACCAAATGTCGAATTTGTAGAGCCGAGGTATTTATACTACTTACTAAAATATGAAACACCGCGTTTAAGAAAGGCGGCGACCGGTTCGGGACAAAAGAATTTACTGCTTTCAACTATGAGAGATTTTTCTGTTGATATTATCGAAAGGGGAAAACAGAAAAAACTTGTAGATGTTCTTGGTGGCATTGATGATAAAATTCGCATTAACAATGCAATAAATGATAATTTAGCGCAAATGCTTCGGTTGCTTTACGAGCAATGGTTTTATCGGTTTGAGTTCCCCAATGAGCAAAATTTACCGTATAATCGAGCAAACGGGGAATTGGAATGGAACGATAAACTGAAAAGACGTATTCCCAAAGGATGGAAAGTTCAGACAATGCTTTCTAACGAGTTGTTTTCAGTTATTTCAAGTGGTGTAGACCGCTTTTCGACTAAAAAATATTATGCTACGGCGGATATTATCGGTTCTTCGATTGGCGATGGAAGCGATATTGAATATGAAACAAGAGAAAGCCGCGCTAATATGCAACCTGTCATCAATTCGGTTTGGTTTGCAAAAATGAAAAACAGCATTAAGCATTTGTTCCTAAACAAAGAGATGAGTTCTTTTGTCGATAACTCTATTCTTTCGACAGGTTTTTATGGGTTAAAGTGCAACGAAATCTCTTTTGAATATATCGCTTCCGTCGTTTCTGCACCTATATTTGAAATCACAAAAGATAGATTATCTCACGGGGCAACACAACAAGGAATTGGCGATGATGATATGGCGAATATAACTCTTTTAATTCCCGATGACACAACTCTACGCAAGTATCACGAAGCAACAAAAGGCTTTTTTGCTAAAATATCAAACAATATTTTGGAAAATAAGCGGCTAATTGCTATCAGAAACTTTTTACTTCCGCTTCTTATGAACGGTCAAGCAACCATTGCCGAATGATTTGCTAAATTATCATTTATGGTATAATCAATAGAGAACTTACTCTATGTAATATTTCGCTTGTAGGAGGCGATTATGGTAACAAGAAAAGAAGATACACCGCAACGTCGTGCGAATCGTAAGTATGAGGAAAAGAATAAGGAAAAACGTAAGGCGAAGTGCGGGAATTTTCAAACGATGATACCGAGAGAACTTTTCGACGAAATAAACGCTTTCCTTAAAGAAAACGGAATGACAAAGGTTGATTTTATCCGAGATGGATATGAAGCCTTAAAGCACAAATCCGATAACGAATCCAAGTAAAGTTCTATGGAGGAAATAAATGAAGTATAAAGATAAGTGGATTAGCAATGCGACTGATGAGGAATTAAGTGCTGAACGAGAAAAGGTTCGTCAGGATTTTTGCAATCCGAATTTTGATGATGATTATCGAGAAGAATGTCATACAACGTTGGGCAGATTTGACAGAGAAATGAGTAAAAGGGCTTGGGAAAACGAAGAACCGCAAGCACCGAGCATTCATCGGGAACACGGATGGCACTTGCCTAATGATGACGATTGAATTTTCAATGAGATAACTGTTTTTAACTGAATATAATAAGAAAAACGCAGAACGGCGCAGTCAGAAATGATTGCGTCGTTTTTCTATCCCTACGGAGCGAATAGGAACGTCAAAATTTTTATCGGCTCGGACGACAGCGAAACCCGAAAAGAGTTTTCGGAACTCTGCGGACAGAAGAAAATCAAGCAATTTTCGGTCAATACAAATGCGGATAACCCTGCAAGCAGTAATACAGGCGCAACGCTTCAACCGCTTATTTCGGTAGGTATGCTTGAAAGATTGAACGGCGACGAAAAAGGCGACGCGATTGTTTCGGTCAGAGGCTACGAGCCGATATGGACGGTGTTCACTCCGTCTTATGAACTCAAAAAGGTTTATTTCCCCGAAGGCAAAGCGGCAATCGGTAAGCGTGAAGCCGTACTGTTTGAAAAAGAGAACTATGTTTTCGACATCACGGGTGAGAGCGGACAAAAAATCGAAGATAAGATTTCCGAACTCATCGAAGAGCAGGAAGCTGAAGAAGCGAGAGCCGATGAAAACGACAAGGCAAAGCGCGTTGCGGAACTTACCAAGCAATGGGACGACGTGGAAGCAGAGCTTCAGCGCGTGGTAGACAATATTTGCGTGTACCTTGACGGTAAAGACGAAAAGGCATTGCGGCAAGCGGCGTATGAAAACAAAGTGAGCCTGCTGATTGCAATTACCGAGCATTACAACAAGAGTATCGCAAACGAAATCAGAGTGGCGGCAGACAAAATCCAACTCGAACTGTTGCCAAGAATGAAAGAATATCAGGAACAAGCAACAAGATAGCTTGAAAGGAGGAATCATTTGAAAAAAATAAAATTCATTTTGTCGGCGTTAATGCTGACGGTGTGTATGAGCGCATTTATCGGCGCAGGCGGAGCAACTGCGTTTGCATACGAGGGCGAACAAGAACCCGTAGTCGAATGTGCGCACGAATACACGGAAGAGGTGGTGGAAGGTACTTGCACTACGAAAGGGTATACGCGATATACCTGTACGCTTTGCGGCGATACCTACACCGGCAATTACACCGAGGTAAACGGACATAAATTCGGAGAAATCGTAATCGAACCGACCTGTACGCACCGCGGATATACCATTCATTACTGCGAAGATTGCGGTTATGAATGTTCGGACAGTTACGTTCCCGCAACAGGACACGCCTATGAAGCCGAAGAACATCCCGTAACCTGCACGGAAAACGGATATACGCTTTATACTTGCAAAAACTGCGGCGACGAATATACGGTAGACGGTGAAGAGGCAATCGGACACGATTACGAGGAAAAGACGGTCGGCAGAACGTGCGAATCTTACGGCTATACGGTACATACCTGTAAAAATTGCGCGGACAAATACGTTACCGATTATGTAAAACCCGCAGGACACGACTATGAAAAGACTGTCGTAAAAGCGGAAGAGGGAAAAGTCGGCTACACGAAGTACACCTGCAAGGTCTGCGATTATAACTACATTTCGGACTTTGTAACGAGCGGCGACGACGGCTATATCGAAGAAAATCCCGATACGCCTACCGAGCCTGAACAGCCTGATAAACCGACCGAACCCGATAAACCCGAAAATCCGGATCAGCCTGAAAATCCCGACCAACCCGAAAACCCCGACGAGCATACGCACGTTTACGTTTTCGACGCGGTAGTAAGGGAACAGGAAAAGACGATGACGGTATCTTACGTTTGCGAGTGCGGAGATAACCGCACCGAGTTCGTGCAAGTGGAATTTACGAGCGCGGACGACGGAAGCGGCGTAGTGTTGATTCCGGGCGAAAACGGAGAACTCGACTTTGCGGTACTTGAAGGGAAATATATTGTTACGGTAACGAACGATAACGGCGAGGAATTGATGGTTTACGAGGTGAATTTGGCAAAAAACGAACCTGTTGAACCCGAACATCCCGATAAACCGACCGAGCCTGAACAGCCGAAAGAGCCTGAAAGTACGGACGAACCGAAAGAACCTGAAAAACCGTCCGTTCCGACTGATTCAAACGACAAAGACAACTCGGAAATATCAAGCGATAGCGGAAAAGAGAAGAAAACTTCGGCAGCCGCTATTTTATTGCCCGTTTTACTCGTTTTGGGCGTTGGCGGTGGAGTGACTTTCTTCATCATTAAGAAAAAGAAAACAGGAAAAATTAAGAAAACCGAAAAAGAAAACGAAAAGGAGAACAAATAATATATGAATACATTGCTTGTAGCAGGACTTAACGAAAACCTTGCCGAAATTGTCGGCAAACTTCAAACCCTTATGGATTCGTTTTGGATCTATATCGTAATGGCACTTGCCGGCGTAGTTGTCGTGTGGGGTGCTTTCGTAGGAATTAAGATTGCAATCGCACACAAGAACGAAGAAAAAATCAATGCGAGAGATATGGTCAAAAACCTTATCATCGGTATCATTATTATCTTCGTCGTCGCAATGGGTGCGCCGCTTCTTATCAACGGTCTTTCCGCTTGGGTAACTGCGTAATCGCATAGGGCGGATATTTTGCGCAGGGCGGCAGAGTTATTTGCCGCCCTATATTTTTAACTTTTAAGGAGGAGCAGAATGCTTATATTTTTTCAACAGTTATGCTTGCTTCTTTTTCTGTGGCTTCTAAAACTCGTAGACGGACTGATGGAAATCTTTTCGGCAATATCGGGAATCACGGACGTAACGTATAAAGGCGAAAAGGTCAATATCATCGAATTTTTGGCAGGCGATAGCACGGTAAATACAATCTTTTGGTGTGTTTTCATTTTAGCGATAGGCTTGACGTGCATTTTTACAATCGCCGCGCTAATCAAGAATATGATTAACTCGCAACGAAACGTATCGACTATCGTTGGTAAGTTCTTTTTGGCACTTCTCGGCACAATGGCTATGCTTACCGTCCTGTTCCTGATTATCCTTATATCCAACTCGTTACTCGTGCTTGTTTCGCAGATATTTCAAATCGGCAATACGACGAAATTATCAAGCGCATTGTTCAACGCCTGCGCGGGCGATTGGATAAACGGGTATTCGGTTTCCGAGTTCGATATATCACGGCTCGGAGTAAAAGAGATATTCGGAGATTATACTACGGGTTTCGTATTTCCCGACAAATGGAAATATAACGGAATGGTCAATCCCGACAAGTTCTTGTATTTGCCGTCGCTCATTTCAGGCGTTGCGCTTGCAATCGCGCTTGTGGTAGCGGTTCTTAACTTGGCGAAAAGGGTATATGAAATCATTTTTATGTACTTCGTAATGCCTATGAGTATGTCAACGCTTCCGCTCGATGACGGAGCAAGGTTCAAGACTTGGCGCGAAACTTTTATAACGAAAATCGTGATTGCTTACGGAACGGTGTTCTCGGTAAATATCTTCGTTCTGCTTCTGCCGCTTATTACAAGAATGCGAATAGACGAAATCAGCGGTTTCGGAAATTCGATGTTCCTAATCTTTATGATTGTCGGCGGGGCAATGGTTATTCCGGCAGGGCAAGCGCTGTTTTGTAAACTGTTCGGACAAGCGGATGATATGCACGCAGGCGGCAACTTCTTACGCTCGGCGTTTTACGGTTCGCGTATGGTCGGAGCGGCAACGTTCGGCTTGGCACATAAAATCATTCACGGCGGTGCGAGTGTCGGAAAAGCAATCTCGAATCACAGGAAAAACAAAGCAGACAGTAGTGGCGGAGGGGATAATTCGGACAAATATTCCGAAGATAAAACTTCTGCCGAAACAACGGAAGGTTCGGAAAGTAGCGGAGGTGAAAGCACAGAATGAGAATAATTCCGAAGAAAATCAAAGTAAAAAACACGGTATGGAAATGCTACTCGATGGCAGATGTAATCGTTGCGTTGATTGTGTTTGCAATCATTTTTGTCGCAATCACTTCGGGCGCGTTTGTGTTCGCCGCAATTATGGGACTGCTTGCCGTTGTGATGTTTATGCCGACGCAGGACGGTATTTTCTATTCGTGTATCTTGGAAAACATAAAATTTCTGTTTGCGAAAAAGGTTTATACCGAAAACGCAGACAAACAGAAAGAACGCGTGGACGCGCTTCTAAATCTGAAAGACATCAAGGAAAACGGGCTTATCGAATACAGCGGCGGGTACTTCGGCAGAGTAATCAAAGTCGGACAAAAGAATTTCGGTATTGAGGACGTCGTTCAGCAGAATATCGACATCGACTATCTTGCGAACGCGCTTAAAATGCTCGACGGAACGCAATGCGCCGACATTATAAAAATCGACCGTCCCGTAAACTTGGATAACTTCGCGCAAGACCTGTTCGGCAGGCTTGCGGAAATGAAAGAAAGCGTAGACGGAGAGCAAGTCAGAGAGATAAAAACGGCTATTTTGCGTGAACGGATCGACCGTATCGACAAGATGAACAATATCCGCAAGCAGTATCTTTCGGACTATTATATCGTCGTTTACGGCAGAAACGAACTCGACCTTGAAAACACGACGATAAACGTTGCAAGCGAAATCAATAAGTGCGGATTGAACACAAAACTGCTCGGCAGAAAGGAAACGGCGATATTTCTGAAATACAGTTTTTCGCGTAACTTCGATGAACGCGAAATCAAGGAAATCGACGAAGAAAAACTCGTCGATTGGATTAAGCCGAAAAAGGTTGAGTTCAAAGCCAACAGTTATACGGTGGACGGAACGCAAGCGGCGGTATTTGCAATTGCGGATTATCCGTTAAGAGTTCGTAACGCGTGGGGTGCGGACGTGTTCAATATTCCGAATACAAAAGTGGTTCTGCACGTTAAACCCGTGGACAAATTCAAAGCGATAAAACGTATCGACAAGTGTATAGGAGAAATGGAAACGAAGCAAATCCTTTCCGAAAAGGCGAGCGAGGCGAACAGCGCGGAAACCCACAGAGAAACGATGAACGCGCTTTTAGATAGTCTGCAAACGGAAAACGAGTCGCTTCTCGACGTTACGCTTACTATCACGGCGTATAACTATCTCGACGATGATAACTACAAAAAATCCGTTCGCCGTGCGATTATGACGGGTAATTTCAAGCCGTCCAACCTTTACGGCTTGCAGATTGAGGGGTTCAAGTCGTCGGCAATTTCGCCCGTGAGTACGCTTAAAAACTATGAGCGCGGAATCAACAGTTCGTCGCTTGCGGCGGTATTTCCGTTCGTTCGCACGTTTGTGATGGATGACGGCGGAATTATGCTCGGTGAGAACAAAGCCAACGGTTTTCCGTTTATCTTCAATATGTGGAAACGCGGAAATCTATATCAGAACAGTAACGGGATGATTATCGGTAAATCGGGTTCGGGCAAATCGTTCTTCTTAAAATCGCTTATCGCAAACGAGTGGGCGAACGATACGAGGGTAATTATACTCGATCCCGAAGCGGAATATCTGACCTTGACGAAAAACTTGTCGGGAAATCTTATCGACGTAGGCAACGCAAAAGAGGGCAGAATCAACCCGTTTCATATCTACAAGATATTGACGGAGGACGGCTTGCCCGCCGATCCGGTCGTAACGTTCAATACGCATTTGAAAATGCTTGAAAGTTTCTTCAAGATCGTTTTCGTGGGTGCGAACAGCGACGTTATCGAACTGATAAACAACCTTGCCGTAGAAGCGTATGCGAGAAAAGGAATCTATGAAACAACGGATTGTACGCAGCTCAATGCCGAGGATTTTCCGCTGTTTACCGACTTATTGGCGGTCTTACGGGAAAAGAACAAGGAAGAAACGGACAGCCTAACTTTGCGTGATATGCGGACGGCGGAATTGTATTTGCAGAAGTTTGTAAACGGCAGATACTCGGATATTTGGAACGCGCCGTCTACGTTGAAAGTAAACGCCGACTTGATTGACTTCAACTTTCAGTCGCTGTTTGCAAACAAGAATAATACCGTAGCCAACGCGCAGATGTTGCTTGTGTTCCGTTTTATAGAGCAGGAAGTCATCAACGCAAGGGAAGCGAACAAGAGCGGAAAGAATTTGCGAACGCTTATCATCGCTGACGAGGCGCACTTATTTATCGACGCGAAATTCCCGATTGCATTGGACTTTTTCTTTTCGATGAGTAAGCGTATCAGAAAATATAACGGCTCATTTATTCCCGCGACGCAGAACATAGCCGATTGGAATGCGAACGAAGAATTGAGAAGCAAGACTTCGGCAATTCTTAAAAACTCGCAGTATACCTTTATTTTCAAATTATCCGCGCCGGATATGAAAGACGTTTTGGACGTTTATAAAGCGGGTGACAGCTTCAATGCTGATGAACAGAGAATGATTATCTCGGCGGTAACGGGACAGGTATTTTTCATCGGTTCAACGGAACTTCGCACCAACGTAAAGATTACGACGGGCGAATATATCAAAAGCCTGTTTGAAGATAAAACGGGCGAAAATTACAAAAAGGAGGGTAATTAAGTGCTAAAAACAAAAAGAAAAGGAGTTTTACGAACGCTGTTGTGTGCCGTGTTCGCGTTGTGTTTTGCGGTAGGCTTGTCGAGTCTGTTTGCAAGCGGCACGACGGCGTATGCGGCAACTACACCGAAATATACCGTTAAGTTTAATTGGTCTACGACAACCACAACGGGAACGGGTGGCGGAACGGGAAGTACAACTTCAAGCGGTTCGACAACGAGTTACACTATGCAGACAGGGCAGAATAGTTCTGTTGTTTATTCGATAACGCTTTACGGCAGTTCGACGTCGGGAACGGGAACATTTGAAAGCGGCAGTTATATCGGCTCGAACTCGGTCAATGTCATTATCAATTCAAAGGTAAAGATTCAGACAACCATTTCGGGTAACGGAACTACGGTAGCAAAAGGAAACAGCAACTCGTTTTCTCTTTCCAACCTTGCGGACGGTACATATACGGTCAGTTCATCGTTTTCGGCGGCTTGGGCAACGAGTTCTCGTTCCGGTGTCAGCAAATTGTATTCGTTTTCGTTTCAGTTTAAGGTAGACACCAATGCACCGACAATGAATAACGTTTCAACTTCTTCTACGGGAAAATACACATATTCGTCTACATACGTTTCGGCATCCGATTCGATGAGCGGAGTAGACAGCATTTATATGAAAACGCCCGGCAGCAGTAGCTACGCTAATATGGGTACGTCTACGACGGTATCGTCTACGGGAACGAACGGTTTGTATTATTTTTATGCCAAAGATAAGGCGGGTAACACGTCAAGAACATATTATCTGTATCTTGATACCGTGAAACCCACAGGAACGATTAAAAACAGTAGCGGTACGGCAATTACGGGAAATTACACAAATCAGGCGTTTTCCTATTCGGCAACGGATAACGGGAGCGGGATTAGTTACTTACAGTGTAAAAAGCCGGGCAGTTCTTCTTGGTTGACCTATACTTCGGGAACAAGTATTTCTGCAAGCGCAACAAGCGGAACGTATCAATTCAGAGCCGTAGATAAAGCGGGAAACATTTCCGCAACGAAAAGCATTACGCTTGATTCGTCAAAGCCGACGATGACTTTATACTCTGAAACGACTTCGGTATCGAGCGGATATAAAAGCACGGCAAAATATATCAAGGCAACGGCGACGGATAGCGGAAGCGGTGTAAAAACAATCTACGTTAAGAAGCCCGGCGCGTCAAGTTATACCGAATATACAAGCGGAACACAACTGACGGCAGACGGCGCGTATTCGTTCTATTGCGTGGATAACGCGGGGAATACTTCGCAAATCTATACGATTTCGATGGATCACACGAAGCCTACGCTTACAAGTTCGGTCGGCGGGTTCGGAAAAACGTTGAAAGACGGTTTTACCGTTACCGCTTCGGATAATTTCAGCGGCGTAAAGCTGTATTACAAAACGCCGAACAGCACTTCGTTTGTAGCAGGTACCACTTCGAGCGTTGTCTTTTCCAAAACGGCGGTAAACGGTACTTATGCCTTTTACGCGGTGGACGGCTACGGCAACAAGAGCGATACTTATTATATGTATATGAGTATCGACGCGCCCGAAGCAACGATAGTGAAGTCGGACAATAGCCATAAGGTGTGTGTTATTTGGACGGCGAGTAACTGTTCGGCAACGCTGAACGGAAAAAGTTATACAAGCGGAACGTGGATCGAGCAAGAGGGCGAATACACTTTTGTAATCACCAACGACGCTAACCGTTCGACAACGTATAAATTCACGGTAGATCATTACTACGCAAGGTATTCTATGGTTGCGCCGACCTGCACACAAAAAGGTTATACAATATATAAATGTACGGGTTGCGGCGATAGTTACAACGGAGATTTTATCGAAGCGAAAGGACACGACTACGAGAGTAAAATCGTAAAGCCGACCTGTACGGCGCAAGGTTATACGAGATACACTTGCAAAACCTGTGGCAATACCTATACGGATAACTTTGTCGAAGCGGAAGGACATCAATACGGCGAGTGGACAACCGTAAAAGAGCCTACTTGCGTAGACTTGGGCAAAGACGAGAGGACGTGTTCGGTATGTTCTTACGTTGACGAACGGGATACAGACGCGCTCGGTCATAGTTATAAAGATACCGTTGTAAATCCGTCCTGTACGGAACGCGGAAACACTATCCACGAGTGCGAAAGGTGCGGTCATACCTATACGGACTCTTACATAGACGCAACGGGACACGATTTCGGAGAATGGACAAGTCTGACGAAACCGACTTGTACGGCAAGCGGCGTAGATCAGAGAAAATGCACAAGCTGTCCGCAGACCGAAACAAAAATCGTAAGCCCGCTCGGTCATAATTATAAGGCGGAAGTTGTAGAACCGACTTGTTTGGAACAGGGATACACGACGCATACTTGTTCACGTTGTGGCACGGGATATAACAATACGTTCGTGCCGCCGCTCGGACACGACTATGAGGAAATCGAAGTTGCGCCGACTTGTACGGAAGAGGGCTATCGCGGAAAGAAATGCCGCCGTTGCGAAGATACGATAAAGACGGAAATTCTGAAAGCGGTGGGGCATAAATTTACCGATTCGTATTTCATTGCAACTTGCGAGGAAGAAGGCTATACGCTTCATACTTGCCTGTCTTGCGGAAACGAATATAAAGACAATATCGTTCCTGCGACCGGACACGATTATGAAACGGAAGTCGTGCGCGAGCCGCATTGCGAAACGGAAGGCGAGAGAAAATTCCATTGCACGAAGTGCGAGAAAGAATATTATTCGGAGATTCCCGCAACGGGGCATAACTATGAACTTACGGGAACGGAAGAAGTAAACGGCGAAAATATCCGTACTTATATTTGCACGAACTGCGGAGCGATTACCACGCAGAATATGGGCGAGCAATACGAACAGGTTTCTTCGTATATCGAATATCTGTTCGAGCAGTATCGACCGTATATGTGGTGGGTGCTATTAGCGACCGCAGGCGTATGGAGTATTGTGATGGGGGTATTCTTTGCGATTGCACAGAAGAACGAGGAAAAAGAAAAGGCGAGAAAAATGATTAAAAATTACGTCATCGGACTTGTCGTTATCTTTGCCATTCTCGTTGCTTGTCCGTATCTCGTTAAGGGTATCGCGGCATTGATTGCAGGGTGAGGTATAAAAACAATCTAAAAAGCCATAATTCAAACCTAAATTGCACGAAAACTATTGACAAATAAATAGTTTTCGTGTACAATAGGTTCTACAAGGAGGCGATAAGATGTCAGAATATGTTTTTTTGAATCATGCGCTAATAAAGGTAGGCGAGATAAAAAAAGAGTTTGCGTCGGAAGCGACTCTATTTGGAGCGTTGAAACGTCTGTCGGATAACGGAAAAATAGTAAAACTGAAAGGCGGACTGTATGCGACTGTAAATCCGATAAGCAGAGATATATATGTCAATCGTTTCGAGATAGCGACGGCTTTACACGACGGTGCGTATTGCGCGTATCATACCGCTTTGGAATATCACGGTCTTGCTACGCAAGTGTATTCCGACGTTCACGTTATAACTGAAAAACGCTATGCTCCGATGACGATAGACGATTTGGAATATCAATTTTTCCAATCGGGATATAACGGCGGCATAACGGAAACCAAACGAAATGCGAAAATACGAGTAACCGAACTTGAACGTACCGTAGTAGATTGTCTTGACCGTATCCTTCTGTCGGGCGGCATAGAAGAAGTATTTATGGCTTTGACGATGATAAACTATTGTGATGAGGATAAACTCTTAAAGCATTTATCCGGTTACGGCAAAAAGATAATATATAAAAAGGCAGGGTATTTATTTTCGGTGCTGAAACCGACATATCTTACCGAACGTTTTTATGAAGTATGCAAGCGAAATATGTCCGAATGCGACGACGATATACGAGAGAATAAGCAAAACGCTTATGTTTATAGTAGCGAATGGAAATTGTATGTTCCGAAGCAATTGATGAATACGGAGAATTAAAGATGATAGATTTAACGGCGGACAACATAAGGGCAACCGCAAAGGCTACGGGCTTTATAGGATAACGTAGAAAAAGTAATGCGGCTTATAGATATTCTCGAAGCGGTTTTTTCGACTAAATGGAAAGATAAGCTTGTGTTAAAAGGCGGCACGGCTATCAATATGTTTTATATGGGTATGCCGAGATTGTCCGTTGACATCGACTTTGATTATACGGGAACGAGCAGAGAAGAAATGCTTGCCGACAAAGAAGCGTTGGCAATCTATCTGAAAGATTCGCTTTTTCAAAAGAATTATTCGTTGTCGAATGCGAGTAAAAGTTATTTCGGATTGGATTCGTATGTGTTTCAGTATCTGAATAATGCAGGGAACAGGGATGTGATAAAGGTAGAAATAAACTATCTTGACAGAACTCATATATTTCCTGTTAATAGAAAAACGGTCGATGTTTTGGGCTACAAAGGCGAAACGGAGATAAGCGTTCTGAACGAATACGAGTTATACGGCAGTAAACTTGCCGCCCTTATCGACAGAAGCAAGCCGAGAGATGTTTATGATGTTTATCGAATGATACAGTCGCAGTTGTTGGAAGATATCGAAACATTAAAAAAATGCCTTATATTCTATAACTGTGTCGGCGGTGACGCAAGCGTTCTTGATTTTCATACCGATAAATTCAATGCAATGTCTAAATGCGATTTTGATCGTATGCTTAAACCGATGTTGTCGAAAAGCGCAAAATTTGATTATAAAACGGCGATAGACGAAATACAACAATATCTCGATAAATTATTGTGTTTTACGGCGGAAGAAAGACTGTTTGTTGAAGAGTTCAGGGATAAAAACTATTCTCCCGAAAAACTCTTTGACAATCATAGTATTGCTTTGCGTCTTGCTTGGCATCCTATGGCGTTTTGGAAATGCGGCAAGACGGATAGCGAAAGTCAAACCATTCAAGCCGAGGCAATGAAAACGGCGTTGCTTATGGAGGGGCGTGGGGAAGAAAGTCTTGCTTGTATGAGCGATAGAGATTTATTGCGACAAGCCCGAAACTTTTATAAAGAAAAAGATGAAAAATTTTCTGAGTTATACGACGGTAGACAAATTTTTCCGAAAGAGGAACAGAACGAAGAAGGCTTGTTGACAAGGATTGCGCTATTCTGCGGTAGCGATAAAGAAAGGCTGTTGAGAATATTCAAATCTTCGGGACAATACAGAAATAATAAGCCCGCGGAGTATTATGAACGCATGGCAGAGAATAGTATAAACTTTATTGCTGAACAGAAGCAGTCGATTACGGAAATCAAGAC
>CAVKUX010000018.1:0-20678 GCA_963659595.1 Anaeroplasmataceae bacterium
CCGTCAAGCTCGACGCTCGCTACGGTCATCGCCTTGCGATTCCAATTCCGTCTTCGAAGTCGCATAT
This sequence comes from Anaeroplasmataceae bacterium, assembly GCA_963659595.1. Taxonomy (GTDB): domain Bacteria; phylum Bacillota; class Clostridia; order Christensenellales; family CAG-917; genus CAG-475. The sequence continues at coordinate 68 of CAVKUX010000018.1, forward strand.
TCAGTTTACGAGTAGTCTTCGAATAAGTTTTCGTTTCGGGTGTGGACAGAGTCCACCCACAATTATTAATTATTAATTATTAATTTTTTCGCACCGCTTGCCGCTTCACAACAATAATGCATACGCCCGAAAAATCACACCATAAAAAGTCGCATTGCAAGCACGGTGCAATCGTCGTTTGCGCCCTTTTGCAGTGCTTTTTCGAGAATTGCGTCGGCAAGCGTTTGAGGATTTTGCGTGTCGATTTCGTCAATCGCTTCGCAAACGCCCGAACCGTCGAGCACGTCGAATACGCCGTCGCTCATCATAAGAAGCATATCGCCGTCGAAAAGTTGATAGCGCGACGTTATGCTCTCTACATCGTCCACGATTCCTATGGGTGCGCAAGTGCAAGTGAGCATTTCGATGTTTTCTTTGCGAATGATGAAACTGCTTGCCGAGCCGAGTTTTACAACGTCGAGACCGCCCGACTGCATATCGAGCACCGCGATGTCGAGAGAGGAAAAAATATCTTCCGCGCCTATTTTGAGCAACTTGTTTGCAAGGCTTAAAGTTATGCCCGAATCTATACCGGCGCGGTAGAAACTTTCAATCATACGCACGGCGTTTTTGCTGGTTTTGCTTGCGTTGCTTCCGTGTCCCATGCCGTCGCAAATGGCGAAAAGTCGGCGGGTTCTCGACGGACAAAGCACGCTGACGGTGTCTCCGCTTTCGCTTTCATCGCCGTATCTTTTCTGCGCAGTGCCGAACGCCACTTCATAAACTGGCGCGCAGTCGAGATATATCGCCTTTTGCGAGCCTTTGTCTTGTATTTTGGAAACTTCCATTTTGCAACCGAGATGTTTGGATACGATTTTTGCAACGACGGCTTTTTGTGCGTCCGAATTTCTTACGAGCAACGTCGCGCTCGATTTCGAGCCTTCGCCGCATATCACGATTTCGCTTGCCACGACGTTGTGTTTGAGAAGTTCGCTTTTTAGAAGTTCCACGTCGTCGGAAGCAAAATTGACTTGCTCGGCGCAAGATGTCGCAAGCGAATCCAAAACGAGCGCAACCCCCGCAAACTGCTCTGACATCAGACTTTTGCACGCAACGAGACTCTTTGCCTCGCTCATTCTCTTTTTGTACGCTTCGGCGCTGGTGTTTATCGCAGAGGCGAGCGAGTGCATATTGGAGCATCTGCTCGTCACAAACGGCGGCATATCGAGAATCGTAACCTTGCCTCTGTTGACCGCCGCATCCGCCATAGGCAAGAGTACGTTTGCCGTGTCCGAACCGAGCGCGGTGAAACATATCTCTCTGTCGCGGCAGCGTCCGCAAAAACTTTTCGCAACCTCTTTTGCGAGTTTGTCGGGTGAACACTCGGACGAGTTTTGCGCAACCTGTTCGAGATTTTTGGACATATCGTAAAATACGTCGGATGCGGACGAAAGCCTTGCGGCGAGTTCTCTGCCTCGTCTGTTCACTACGCCCGTGTACGCTCTGCGGTTGTCCCCTTTCGCAAGTCCTTTGATTTTGGCGGTTACGGACGAAGGAATACACAGCGCGCAAACCACGCCGACTGCGCACATAGCGAGCGATTGCCACCCTGCGCCCGAATATGCGTCGATAAGCCATTCTATGCCCTCGATTGCAACGATTGCGAGTGCGGACGACCACTTTGTGAACGGCGAAAACGCAACCGCCGCAGTTGCGAGCGCTACCGCCGCGCCGAGATAGGTCATATCCCACCTTGCAACGCTCATACCCGCGCCGAGCAGTATGCCGACGAAAAGCGTGGTTTGCGGCTTGAAACAAACCGAGCAAAGCAGCACGCAAAAGGACAGCGCCGCGCCGTATGCGTAAAAGCCGTAGCCGCCCACGCCCGACAATGCGTAACCCGTGACTACGAGAGTTATGCCTCCGCAAATGAGTTCGTCAACGGTTGCCTTGTGCAGAATCGAGCGCACGAACGCCGCATACGCGCAAATACCGAAGCAAAAAGTCATCACTACGGCAAACAACGCCGACAGCCCGAATCTTAAATAATTGCCGCCGAAAACGCAACCGCACGCAACGTACGGAATCATGCCGACAAGCGCGCAAAGAGCAATCGACCAAAGGGGCACGTTTTTGCGGAACTTGTAGAAAACCGCATACAGCGCAACGAGTATTGCGACGGGAGCGAGCGCATATAAAAGCATACGCCAGTCGGGCGTAAAGACGACGTTTGCTACGATAAAGCAAGGAGATACGGCAAGTATGTTTTGCCTCGCAAAGACGAGAGCGCAAAACAGCGCGAGCGAAAACGCAAAGCCGAAAGACGGCACGCTCGCAAACAAGAACAACGCAAGCCCTTCGAGGGTGAACGCGACTGCCGTTTTTGCGCTCATTCTCAAATCGAAGGTGGGAAACACTTTTCTTTTGGCGGTGAGAATATGATTTTTCATACCGCAATTTTAGCAAATTCGTTAGGCGGAATTTTTCTTTTTCGGTGCGCAAAAAGCACTATTATTTCTTATGCCGTCGAAAAACGTCAAAACTTTTATCGTCACAAAAACGTGTTTACACCCGCGTTTCGATTGTGTAAACATCGTTTGTTGCAATCATAATCGGCATTCGCAATAATAAAACTACGCCCTCGTATAAGTTTGACAAAGACAAGATAAGAGCATATAATCGTAATATAAAAATTGTCAAAGAAAGTTTCGGATTATGCAAAGCAAAAGACTCGAAAACATCAAGAATATCACCCTTCTCGCGCTTATGCTCGCGCTGACGATAATCTTTTGTTTCGTTCCCGTACAGTTTGGCACGATAACCCTTGCGCTTATGATTTTGCCAACGATTATCCTTGCGCAAGTCGCTTCCTTCAAGACCTCGCTCGCAATGGGAATTATGATGGGCTTGGTCAACTATATCGCATGGTTCACAACAAAAGCCGCATCCCCCGTCGCGCCGATTTTTCAAAATCCGCTCGTTTGCATATTGCCGAGAATTCTCATTGCGGTGGTTTGCTATTTCACGAGATACGGACTTCAAAAATGCGCTTTCTACGCGCGCATGAAACGGATGTGCAATTATGAATATATGCGCCAAACCGCATATGAGAACACTCCCGATTCTCCCCTCGAAAACACGTCAAAAGATATCGAAAAACCTCAAAATAACTCTGTCAAAAATCACGATGACAAGAAAAAAGAGGGGCGCGAGATATTGACCAATCAATTTATTTATGCGTTTTCCGCCGCACTCGGCGTTGTCACAAACACTCTGTTTGTCGCAATATTTACCCTTTTGTTTTTCAACGGAACGTCCATTGCGCAAAACACCGTCGTTACGGTCGAATACGTCCTTGCCTGGTTCGGCGTAAACTTTGCCGTCGAGGTGGTGTCGTTTTCGCTCATTACGCCACCCGTCGTACTTGCCCTCAAAGCCGCAAAACTCGCAAAATAATCTTCAAAATTCCCTTTTTGGTCTCTTGTCGCTTTCAATCGATTGTTTTGGTCTCGAATTTATCGATATTGATTTATTTTTATCGAAATCCGCCGCTTTTTTGCACAAAATACGCCGCATTTTACTGCCAAAACCGCCAAAAATTCATACAAATTTCGTTTGTTGTATTATTTTTTCAAATATTTGACAAACAGTCTATTTACACGTTTTTTTGCGTGTGTTATACTATATATATCTTATACATAAGGTGGAATATGGGCAATTACGTTCTCGCCTACGACGTAGGCACAACAGGCATCAAAACTTGTCTTATCGAAATCGACAAGAGCATAAAAATTCTCTCTGCCGCCTCGCAAGGTTATCAACTTTACGTTCTTCCCGGCGGCGGCGCGGAGCAGGACCCCGAAGAATGGTGGGACGCTATGAAAGCGACCACTCGTCGCATTTTTGAAAACTCGTCCGTCAAGCCCGAACAAGTCGAAGGTATATCCTTCTGCTCGCAGGCGCAAGGTCTTGTGCTTGTGGATCGCGACGGCGTACCCGTACATCGCGCGTTCAGTTATATGGATCAGCGCGCAACGAAGGAAATCAAGGACGGAATCAGATTCGGGCTTCAAATCGAAGGCGCAAACTTATTCAGGCTTCTCAAATCCCTTGCGATAACCGGCGCTGCCCCTCTCAGCGTAAAAGACCCGCTTTGGAAATATCTCTGGCTCAAAAACAACGAGCCGGAAAACTTTGCTCGCGTCTATAAATGGCTCGACGTCAAGGAATATCTCATTGCTCGTATGACGGACGAATTTGTCCTCACGCACGACTCGGCGTTCGGCACAATGCTGTACGACCTCAAAAACAAATGCATAAGCAAGTCCATGTGCAAGATGTTCGGCATCGACATCAAACATTTGCCGAGACTTATCGAATCCACCGAATGCGCAGGCACTCTCACCGACAAGGCGGCAGAGGCACTCGGTCTTGTCAAAGGAATCAAGGTGTACGGCGGCGGTATGGACGCAAACCTCATCGGCGTAGGCGCAGGCTCGACGGGACTTGGCGACACGCACATTTACAGCGGTACGTCGGGCTGGGTCGGCACAATCACCGACAAACCGACCGTGGACGTAACGTCGATGATTGCGGCAGTCGTTGCGGCTCAACCCGGCAGATACAACTACTTTGCCGAACTCGAAACGTCGGGCAAATGCTTCGAATGGGTCAAGGATCACATCGCCCTCGACGAGTGCGGAATCTACATCCAAAAGAAACACATCACCGACGACATCGAAAGCAAGTATCTCAGTCTCTTCTCGTATATGACTTCAATCGTGGACGACATTCCGGCAGGAAGCGGCGGCGTCATCTTCACACCGTGGCTTCACGGCAACCGTTGTCCGTTTGAAGACCCCAACGCGAGAGGTATGTTCTTCAACATCAGCCTCGAAACCGGCAAGACCGAACTTATCCGCGCGGTGCTCGAAGGCATCTGCTATCACAAACGCTGGATGCTCGAAGCGTCCGCAAAGAAAGTCAAACCGTCCGACGTCATTAGATTTGTGGGCGGCGGCGCGCTTTCGGACTTCACTTGTCAGGTGCTTGCAGACATCACCGGTCACGTCATCGAAACGGTTGACAATCCGCAAAACATCGGCGCGGTAGGTGCGGCGGCGTGCGTCGGCGTAGGTTTGGGCATTATCCCCTCTTTTGACGAGATAAAGAAGTTTATCCCTGCAAAAAAGACGTTCAACCCCAACTTTGAGTTGAAAGAGAAAGTTTACGACAAGGGATTCGAGGTGTTCAAATCCTTGTACAAACAGAACAAAAAGAGTTTTGCACTCCTCAACGCAAACAAGTAAAAAGGCAACGGCACTCGCATCTGCGAGTGCCGTTTTTAATGAATAATGAATAATTAATAATTAATAATTTTGGGTGGACTCTGTCCACACCTAAAAAAACAATTTTGTTCTTCACTCTGTATAAACAGTAAATGGCGCTCGCTTCGGCGAGCGCCTCTATTAATTGACGACATTCTAAGTTAGTATCATTAATGCTTGTTTGGGGTGAGTAGCAATGCCTCTCCCTCAATTATTAATTATTCATTATTAATTATTAATTATTAATTCTTACAACTCTTCGCCTGTAAACCTAAGCGGCATAACCTCGTCGAATTTGAACACTTTGAACTTGTCGGGTGTGCCGAGTACGACCTCGAAATTGCCGTCGCAAAACTCCGTCATAACTTGTCTGCATACGCCGCAAGGTGTACACATAGGTGAAATCTCGCTCTCTCTGCCGCCTACGATTGCGATACATTGAAACTCTCTTTCGCCCTCGCTTATCGCTTTTGCAAATGCGGTGCGCTCTGCGCAAACGGTGGGCGAAAACGCTGCGTTTTCAAAGTTGCAACCTGTATATTCTTTTCCGCTTTTTCCGACGAGAACCGCCCCCACTCTGAAATGCGAGTACGGAACGTAGGACATCTTGCGCATATCGTTGGCTTTTTGCATAAGTCGTTTGTAGTCGAGCATAATTTAGCCCTCCTTCTTACTCTATTACGTCGACAAGGAAACTGTTGCCTGCCGTGTCCTTTTTGTCAACGCCGAGATAGTCGAGCACGGTTGCGCTGATGTCGGCAAAAGTGCTTCTCGTGCCGAGATTTACACCCTCTTTGACGTGCTTTCCGAAAACGATCATAGGAACGTACTCGCGCGAGTGGTCGGTTGACGGAGTTGACGGGTCACAACCATGGTCGGCGGTGATAATCAATATGTCTTCGTCGCGCATATTCGGCAAAAACTCGCCCAATTGCACGTCAAATTCGCTCATAGCGTTTGCGTAGCCTGCGATGTCGTTGCGATGACCGTACTTCATATCGAAGTCCACGAGGTTGACGAAGCAAAGTCCTTCGAAGTCGCGTTTTTGGATGTCGAGAGTGACTTGCATACCGTGCGTATTGCTTGTGGTGCGGTTGGATTCGCTCACGCTCTTGCCTGCGAATATATCGTAAATTTTGCCGACGGATATCGTGGCAAGACCTGCCTCTTTCAAGCAGTCGAGCATAGTCGTATGCGGCGGAACGAGAGAATAGTCGTGTCTGTTTGCCGTGCGAGTAAAGGGATATTCGCCCGTGAACGGACGCGCGATGACTCTGCCGACGCAATGCTCACCTTGCAACATTTCGCGTGCGATTTCGCAATATTTGTATAGTTCGGGAACGGGAACGACGTCCTCGTGCGCGGCGATTTGAAATACGCTGTCCGCCGACGTGTACACGATGAGCGCGCCCGTTTTGATGTGTTCTTCGCCGTAGTCTTTGATGACTTCCGTGCCCGAATACGGCTTGTTGCAAAGCACTTTTCTGCCCGTGCGCTTTTCAAATTCCGCTATAACGTCATCGGGGAATCCGTTTGGATAGGTCGGGAGCGGCTTGGGCGAGATTATGCCTGCGATTTCCCAGTGTCCTATCGTGGTGTCCTTGCCCATAGACGTTTCTTTGAGGCGAGCGTAACTTCCCTTCGGATTCGCTATGCCGCCGCCGACGGTGTCTATGTTGAAAAGACCGAGATTTACAAGATTCGGGCAATGAAAATGCTCGTCCTTACGTATTGCGCCGAGTGTATTGCTTTCTTCGTCGTTCCAAAGATACGAGTCGGGCATTTCGCCGCAACCGCAACTGTCAAGCACGATGATAAAAACTCTTTTACTCATATTTTCACCTTATGATTTGCAATTTCGATATCGCATATTTTCGTTATTGCGGTTTTTATTGCGCAATAACATTCGTCTTTTTGCGATTTGCATAAAAGCGTGCGCTTATTATGCCATACGCAATACGGAAAAAGCCTGCCTACGCTTGCATTTTATGCAAGTTCGAGCGCGATTTCCATCATTTTTGTGAACGAATTTTGTCTTTCTTCGGCGGTCGTATTCTCTTCGGGATAGATTAAACTGTCGCTTACGGTGCAGATACACAACGCTTTTTTGCCTGCGCGCGCCGCGTTGCAGTAGAGTGCGGCGGATTCCATTTCAACGCCGAGAACGCCCATTTTTGCCCATTGCATACCGCTGTTTGCGTCGTCGTAGAACGTGTCGGACGAGAAGATGTTGCCCACCTTGTAGTTTACGCCCGCTTTTTCGCAAAGCTCAGCCGCCCTGCGCACGAGGTCGAAGTCGGCAATCGGGCAGAACGTGCCCGGGAGATTGTATTGCAGTGCGTAGTTGCCGTTGGTGCAAGCGCCCATCGCGATGATGATGTCGCGAGCGTGCAAATCCTTGTCGAACGAGCCGCACGAACCGATACGAATGATGTTTTTCACGTCGTAAAAGTTGAAAAGTTCGTACGAATAGATGCCGATTGCAGGTTGACCCATGCCCGACGCCATAACGGAAACACGTTTGCCCTTGTAGTAGCCCGTATAGCCGTTTACGCCTCTGACGTTGTTGACCAAAACGGCGTTTTCAAGGAAGTTTTCCGCAATAAACTTCGAGCGAAGAGGGTCGCCCGGCATCAAAACCGTGTCGGCAAAATCGCCGAGTTTTGCTGTGATATGTGGGGTTGGAACTGACATAATTATGCTCCCTTTCGTTATTTTAAGCGCCATCGTATGCGCTCGTGTATATGTGCGGCAAACAGGCATAATCCGTTTTTTGCCGCATCTTGCATATTTACATATGCGCAAATTCAAATATGTTCAATCAATACTCGCCTTCGCTTTCTTGCTTTTTGACGATTTTGACGATTCTGCTCGTGCCGAGTCTCGACGCGCCGAGTTCGACGAATTTTTCTGCGTCCTCGATAGAAGAAATGCCGCCTGCGGCTTTCATTCTGACGTTCTTTCCGACGTGCTTTGCAAAAAGTTCGATGTCGGCAAAGGTTGCGCCCGCTTTAGAGAATCCCGTCGAAGTCTTGATAAAGTCCGCGCCCGCCTTTGTGACAAGTTCGCACATCTTGACTTTTTCCTCGTCGGTGAGAAGGCAGGTTTCGATTATGACTTTGAGAATTTTCTCGCCGCACGCGTTTTTGAGAGTTCTGATTTCGTTTTCGACATAATCGTAGTTGCCGGCTTTAAGCTCGCCGATATTGATGACCATATCGATTTCGTCCGCGCCGTTTTGTATTGCGTCTTTGGTTTCAAATTCCTTGACGGCAGTGGTGTTGTAACCGTTGGGGAATCCGATTACGGTGCAAATCTTCACTCTGCCTTTTGCATACTCGCTTGCTTTTTTGACATAGCAAGGCGGAATGCACACAGACGCCGTTTGATATTTTATTCCGTCGTCGCAAATCGCTTTGATTTCCTCCCAAGTTGCCGTTTGCGCAAGCAACGTATGGTCGCATTTGCTCAAAATGTCTTTTATTTCCATATATTTTACCTCAAATCTGTTTTTTCTCGTTCTTTTCAATGCCTGCGCCTATGCGCAATGCTCGCCGTTTTGTCTGCGCATATGCCGCAGCAAACGTTTTCGTCACAGATACAAGCCTTTCGCCTCTTGTTCGGCTTTCTTTTTTAGCCAGCACTTTCTGCACATGGCGACATAGCGGTCGTTTCCGCCGAGACAAACCTGTTCGCCTTTGAAAACGATGTTGCCGTTGTCGTCCATACGCGCGTTGACAGTCGCTTTTGCGCCGCACTTACACACGGATTTTATCTCGCTTATCGACTCGGCAATCTCAAAAAGACGTTTGCTTCCGGGAAACATATGCGTCGTAAAATCGGTCGCAAGCCCGAAGCACAGCACGGGGATGTTGAAATCTATGACGATTTGTCCCAGTTGGTCGACTTGCTCGGGGGTGAGAAACTGACACTCGTCAACGATGATGACGTTGTAGCCGCTGAATTTGTCCTTGTACATCTGATACAAGTCCTCGTTTTGCTTGGCGGCGATTGCCTCTGCCGAAAGTCCTATGCGAGAGCGAGTTATCGTCACGCCGTCGCGAGTGTCCACGATGGGCTTGATAAGCGCGACTTTCATCCCTCTTTCCTCATAGTTGAACTTGGTGATGAGTGCCTGCGCCGTTTTCGAGCACCCCATTGCGCCGAATTTGAAATATAATTTTGCCATATGTATATCCTTTTGTAGTTCTGGTTTTATGCCTTTGCGTTTGCGTTTGCGATTTATATTTATTCCACTCTGTCGAGTACGATGGGGCGTTCTTGCGGCTTTTCGTCGCCTATGGTTGTGGAAGCGTAAAACTTTTCGAGCGACGGGGCGAATCTCTTTTCTTCTGACGTGTGCATAATCGCAATCTCGTCGCCCTCGCAAACGTAATCGCCCGTTTTCTTTTTGAGGACGATGCCTGCCGAAAAGTCTATGCTTTCATCTTTGGTGTTTCTGCCTGCGCCGAGAAGAAGGCTGGATATGCCGTAACCCTCGGTGTCCACGCGCTGAATATATCCGCTCTTTTTCGCCTTTACGCTCAAAACGTAAGGCGCTTTTGCAAACTTGTCGGGATTTTCGATACACTCGACGTCGCCGCCCTGCGCCCTGACCATCTTTTTGAATGTTTCGAGTGCGCTGCCGTCCGCAAGTGCGCCTTTGACCGCCTTTTCGCACTCCTCGACGCTCCCCTTGCCTGCAAGATAGAGCATATTCGTTGCCAAAATCACGCATATTTCGGTAAAATCTTCGGGACCGTGACCGTTCAAAGTATCGATTGCTTCCTCCACTTCGAGCGTGTTGCCGATTGCGTAGCCGAGCGGTCTGTCCATATCCGTGATAAGCGCAAGCATCTTTTTGCCTGCCTGTTTGCCTATTTCGACCATAGTTTTTGCGAGTTTTCTGCTCTCGTCTATGGTTTTTGCAAACGCGCCGCTTCCCGTCTTTACGTCAAGCACTATGCAGTCGTCGTCGGCGGCGAGTTTTTTGCCCATAATGCTCGACACCACGAGCGGCAAACTGTCCACCGTCGCCGTAACGTCGCGAAGGGCGTACAACTTTTTGTCCGCAGGCGCGAGGTCCTTGTTTTGTCCCACTATGCAAACGCCGATTTCGTTGACGTTTTTCAAAAATTCTTCTTCGGAAATGTCGGTTTTGAACCCGGGGATTGATTCGAGTTTGTCAATCGTGCCGCCGGTATGTCCCAAGCCTCTGCCGCTCATCTTTGCCACTTTCACGCCGAGCGAAGCCACAAGCGGCGCAACCACAAGGCTTGTTTTGTCGCCTACGCCGCCCGTCGAGTGCTTGTCCGCTCTTATGCCGTTTACCGACGAAAAATCGAGGCGTTGACCCGAATCGCGCACCGCAAAAGTGAGCGTGACCGTTTCGTCGAAACTCATGCCCTTAAAGAAAATCGCCATAAGCAACGCCGAAGCCTGATAGTCGGGGATTTCGCCCTTGACGTAGCCGTCGACAAAGAAATTTATTTCTTCCTTTGAAAGTTCTCCACCGTCGCGTTTTTTGCGAATGATGTCGTACATTCTCATATTTTCCTCCCGCGCGCAAGCGCACGCAAAGTTTTCGTATGAATATTATACTACACCTATTCGAGGAATAAAAGACCCAAAATTTTTTATTCTTGAAACGACGAAACGTTTCATTCAACCAATCATATGTTTTACTATCGCAGTTGGCGAACCTGCTTTAGTTCAAATAGTAGGATTCTTTTATCTAAAGATTTTTTTCACTTCAAGTGGTGGTTTTATTGTCGCTAAAGGCTACAACAAAAAACGACTTGCGGATTGCAAGTCGTTTTTCATTGTAGGTGTAAAGATTATTTGAGTTCTGCGGTTGCGCCGACTTCTTTGAATTTTGCAACGAGTGCTTCTGCTGCGTCTTTCGGCATTGCTTCCTTGACGGTCTTGGGTGCACCGTCGACAACTGCTTTTGCTTCGACGAGGCCGAGTCCGGTTGCGTCTTTGACGGTCTTGATGACTTGGACCTTGTTGGGGCCGACTTCTTTGAGGACGACGTCAAATTCGGTCTTTTCTTCTTCAACGGGTGCTGCTGCGACTGCGCCGACTGCTGCGACGGGTGCTGCTGCGCTTACGCCGAATTCCTCTTCGAGTGCTTTGACGAAATCATTGAGTTCAAGGACTGTCATAGCCTTGATTTCTTCCATAAGTTTATTCAAATCTGCCATTTTTGTTTTCTCCGTTTAATTTATTTTTGTTTTGCAGTCACGCTACTGCTGCGGTTACTCTGCCTTTGCCTCTGCGATTTTGTTCAAGCAAATAGCAAGTTTCGAGATGGGTGCTTGCAAAGAGCCAAGCATCTTTGAGAGCAAAATTTCCTTTGAAGGAATTTCTGCGATTTGTTTCAAGCCTGCTTCATCGAGGAATTCGCCTTCGGCCATGCCGCACTTTGTCTTCATCTTGTTGAAAGCCTTGATGTTTTTGACAACGTACTTAGCGGGAGCGACAGCGTCCGTGGATGAGAACGCAACAGCGGTCGGGCCATTGAGCGCTTCGTCGAACTGGGTGTAACCGAGTTCGTTGAAAGCGATCTTGACGAGGCGGTTTTTCAAAACTGCGTAGTCGACGCCGTTTTCTCTGAGTTCCTTACGGAAAGCCGTGTCTTGAGCGACCGTAAGACCCATATAGTCAACGATGACGATGGACTTTGCAGAAGAAATTTTAGCCTTGATGTCTTCGACTTGTTGCTTTTTGGCTTCAAGAACTTCTTTGTTCATCTTTACCTCCTATAAAAGTTGGCGACTTATCGTCGCGAAAAATTAAAGCGCCATTCCAAAAGAGAATGACGCAATCATACAAAGAAAAGTATTCAGCACATCCTCGGCAAGCGATAGAACTTACGGCATACGCCACTTGCTGTCTTTGGAACGCATATATAATACAATTTTTGGCGAGGCGATGTCAACCGATTTTGCAAAATAGTTTTTAGATTTGAAAATATAAAACCATCTATGTCTTTTCTACCGAACTTGTCTTGTTCTTCCTCTACAAAAGTTTGACGACATGTACTCTAAATAGAAGCCCCCTCTTTCCCTTTCGGGCTTTTCTCCCACCACTCAATTAAGGGCATTTCTCTACATAAGTAAGCGTCGTTCGCGGGGGCGACAATCGGCACTCACATAAAAAAGTATCGTCCCCTTATTATGCCACTGCGCTTTGTGCGCCAGGCAGTGGCCAACGGACGGCGCAGTCGCTTGTACTACACGCACAAGGGTTCCCACACGTCAAAAAAAGCGAACTTGTGTTTGAGTTATATGATGAAAGCGCAGTTTTTGGCGTGTGGGACGAGGAACGCAAAGCACAAAGGCGAACAACTGCAACTTGTTGCGGTTGGAGCAAATAGGCTTGTGCGTGACGAAAGTTCGGCGCTCATAGGCTCGCCGCCCTGCGGCTCGTGTTCCGTCTGCGAAATTACAAATACCGTTTATGAGTTAGCCTTGAAATACGAATAACTATGCAACGAGTGTGAGAACTCGTCCAAGCATTGGCTGTTTTAATTAATAGCGCAATATTGAGATGAAGAGCAAGGAAAAGCCCCTTGGACAACAACCCTATTTATTTTAATATTAATAGCGCGCCAAATAGATGAAGAACAAGAAAGAGCCACACTTTCGGCAACCCTAACGTACTATTGGTACGTGAGTTGTCGAAGCGTGGCTCTGCCGAAGTTATTCGCTATTTGGCGCGCTATTAACCCATGCGGTACAAGACTTTAATGGACGGTCCCATCGTCGTTGCAATGTAAATGGATCTGAAATATACGCCTTTTGCCGCTGCCGGTTTTGCTTTGACAAGTGCGTCCATAAGGGTGTTGAAGTTCTCGGTGAGTTTTTCAACGCCGAAGGATGCTTTGCCGAAAGGAACGTGGCAGATTGCTTGCTTGTCCACTCTGTACTCGACTTTACCTGCTTTGATGTCGTGGATAGCGCGAGTGATGTCCATAGTGACGGTGCCCGATTTGGGGTTAGGCATCAATCCCTTAGGACCGAGGACTTTACCGAGACGACCGACAACGCCCATCATATCGGGAGTTGTGACGATGACGTCGTAGTCGAACCAGTTTTCGTGTTGAATCTTTTGAATCATTTCCTCGCCGCCGACGAAATCTGCGCCTGCCGCTTGTGCTTCGTCCGCTTTTGCACCCTTGCAGATTGCGAGGACGCGGACGGTTTTACCTGTACCGTTGGGAAGAACCACAACGCCACGAACTTGTTGGTCTGCGTGACGGGGGTCGATACCGAGTTTGACGTGCAATTCTATTGTTTCATCGAATTTGGACTTTGCGGTTTGAACGGCAAGAGCGATTGCCTCTTGGCTTTCGTAAAGTTTGGTGTTATCGATGAGTTTTTTCGAATCAATATAATTTTTACCGCGTTTCATACAAACCTCCTTATTCTTCCACGAGAACGCCCATACTGCGTGCGGTGCCTGCGATCATACTCATAGCGGTATCGATGTTGGCTGCGTTAAGGTCGGGCATTTTTTGAGTAGCAATCTCGCGAAGTTGCTCTTTTGTGAGAGTAGCGACTTTGGTTTTGTTGGGGACTGCCGATGCGCTTTGCAAACCGCAAGCCTTCTTGATAAGAACGGGCGCGGGCGGCGTTTTAAGCACAAAAGTGAAAGAGTGGTCTTGATAGATGGTGATGATAACCGGGATAATCAAGCCGACGTCTTTGGAAGTTTTTTCGTTGAATTCCTTAGTAAAACCTGCAATGTTGATGCCGTGAGGGCCGAGCGTAGAACCTACGGGCGGGCCGGGAGTTGCTTTGCCTGCGGGCAATTGAAGTTTTACAACTGCTGTAATTTTCTTAGCCATAAATCCTCCTGACTAACGTGGTTTTGCGACGGTATGAAAGAGATTTGCCGTCTCCCACGAAGATTATAGTCCTGCGACTTGCGTCCTGTAGACGCGATTAAAGATAATGCACATGCGTGCGAGTTTCAAAGTTTCTCAACCTGAGCAAAATCGAGTTCGACGGGTGTTTGACGTCCGAACATTGCCACGATAACTTTGACTTTTTGGCGTTCTGCGCTGATTGAATCGACAACGCCGATGAAGTTTTCGAGTGCGCCGTTGACGATTCTTACGTCGTCGCCGACTTTGATGTCGAAGTCTTCGATGCTGACTGTTTCAAGACCGATTCTTCTGATTTCGTCATCGGTAAGCGCAATAGGACGACCTGCCGAGCCGACAAAACTCGTAACTCCGCGCGCTCTTGTCACCATAAACCAGATGTGGTTGGTGTAGATCATTTTGATGAAAACGTAACTTGGGAATTTCTTGCGTTGAATGACTTTCTTTTTGCCGTTTCTTTCAACGATATCGTCTTCAACGGGGATCTTTATATCAAAGATATAATCCTGCAAGTTGTTGTTTTCGATCATATTACGAAGGTCGGTTTCCACAGAATTTTCATAACCCGAATAAGTGTGGACGACGTACCATTTCGGTTGTTCCAAATTTTCCATACAGCCCTCTTATGAAATGAAAATGGTTGCCCATTTGCCGTCGGTGATAAGACCGAACAGACCGCCCAACACATAATCGAGAGCAAAAAGAATGACGAAGAAAAGAACGACGACGGTCAAAACGACGGCTGTATTCTTTCCCACCTCTTTGCCCTTGGGCCAAGTAACCTTTTTAAGTTCGGAAACGATGCCTTTGATGCCCTTGCCCATTCTCTTGAAGATGTTGGGTTTGTCGGACGATTTTTTGGCGTTTGCGGACTTTTTTGCTTTGGAAGACTCGTTTTTAGAATCAACGTTAACGGCAGCCTTTTGAACTTCTACTTGCGCTGCGTTGTTTGTCGTTTCTTGGGTTGAGGTTTGGTTTTTTGGCGTTTTCTTTGCCATATTGCCTCCTATCCTTAGACAGCCTTACTTAGTTTCTCTGTGCAAGGTGTGCTTTTTGCAAAATCTGCAATACTTTTGAAGCTCCATTCTATCGGGATGCTTCTGCTTGTTTTTGGTAAGGTTGTAGTTGCGTTGTTTGCATTCGGTGCAAGCCAAAACAACCTTAACTCTTGCTCCTTTCTGAGCCATAGTAGCCTCCTTTTTGTTCAATCAATACGACACCCTACACGGCAAGCGATTTGCCGTGTAGAGCATTGTTGTATATTTTATTGAAAGAACAAATATTATTCGATGATCTTAGCAACGACGCCGGAACCGACTGTTCTACCGCCTTCACGAATAGCAAAACGGAGACCTTCTTCGATTGCGATCGGAGTGATAAGAGTGATTTCCATATCGATGTGGTCGCCGGGCATAACCATTTCAACGCCTTGCGGCAATTTGATGGAACCGGTGACGTCGGTCGTTCTGAAATAGAATTGAGGACGATAACCATCGAAGAACGGTGTGTGACGACCACCCTCATCTTTTGTCAAAACGTACACTTGCGCCGTGAAGTGAGTGTGCGGATGAATGGAACCCGGTTTTGCAAGAACTTGACCGCGTTCGATTTCGCTTCTTTGGATACCGCGGAGCAATGCGCCGATGTTGTCGCCGCCCTCTGCGTAGTCAAGAAGTTTACGGAACATTTCGATACCGGTGACGGTCGTTTCTTTCTTTTCGGTGGAGAGACCGACGATTTCGACCTTGTCGCCCATACGGAGAACGCCACGTTCAACTCTGCCGGTTGCAACGGTGCCGCGACCGGTGATGGTGAAGACGTCTTCAACAGGCATCAAGAACGGCTTATCCGTGTCACGTTGAGGATCGGGGATATAACTGTCGACTGCGTCGAGAAGTTCTTGGATGGGCTTGAATGCGGGATCGTCCCAGTTGCCTGCAAGACCTGCTTCCATTGCTTTCAAAGCAGAACCGCGGATGATGGGAGTGTCGTCGCCGGGGAAGCCGTATTCACTGAGGAGTTCGCGAACTTCCATTTCAACGAGTTCGAGAAGTTCTTCGTCGTCGACTTGGTCGCACTTGTTAAGGAAGACGAGGATGTAAGGAACACCAACCTGACGAGCAAGAAGGATGTGCTCACGAGTTTGAGGCATCGGGCCGTCGGAAGCAGCGACAACGAGGATTGCGCCGTCCATTTGAGCAGCACCGGTGATCATGTTCTTGACATAGTCGGCGTGGCCGGGGCAGTCAACGTGTGCATAGTGACGCTTCGGAGTTTCGTACTCGACGTGTGCGGTGTTGATCGTGATTCCTCTTGCTTTTTCTTCCGGAGCCTTATCGATCTCGTCGTACTTCATCGCTTGTGCTTCACCCTTGGATGCGCAGTACATTGTGATTGCAGCGGTAAGAGTGGTTTTGCCGTGGTCAACGTGACCGATGGTACCAATGTTAACGTGCGGCTTTGTTCTTTCAAACTTTGCTTTTGCCATACTAGATTTCCTCCAATATTGTTTTTTGGTTTTTTTTGTTATTTATTATCCAAAGTATTTTATATATAAATATTAAATCTATATATGCTTACTTTTTGGAATCTCTTGCTTTCACTTCGCCGATGACCTTTTCTGCAACGCTCTTGGGAACGACTGCGTAGTGGTCAAACAACATTGTGAAGTTTGCTCTGCCTTGCGTAATGCTGCGAAGGCTGGTTGCATAACCGAACATTTCAGAGAGCGGAACATCGCAATCCACGACTTGCGCGCCGTTGCGAGGCTCGATACCCTTGACTTGTCCGCGTCTGGAATTGAGGTTGGACATCACGTCGCCGAGATAATCGTCGGGCGTTACGACTTCCACCTTCATGATAGGTTCCAAAAGCGTGGGGGCTGCTTTTGCCGCACCTTCCTTGAACGCCATAGAACCCGCAATCTTGAATGCCATTTCCGAACTGTCGACTTCGTGCATACTGCCGTCTATGAGGCGAACCTTGAAGTCCACGCATTCGTATCCTGCAATGATACCGCTCTGCGCCGCTTCCTTGATGCCTTCCCACGCCGCGTTTGCAAATTCCTTGCTCACGACGCCGCCGACGATAGCGTTTTCCATTTCCAAACCTTTTTCGGGATTCGGCTCCATCTCGATGACGATGTGGCCGTATTGACCGTGACCGCCCGATTGACGCACGAACTTCCCTTCCGCCTTGACGGCTTTGGTGATGGTTTCGCGGTAACTGACCTGAGGTCTGCCGACGTTCGCTTCCACCTTGAACTCTCTGAACATTCTGTCCACGATGATATCGAGGTGAAGTTCGCCCATACCTGCGATGATGGTTTGCCCCGTTTCCTTATCGGTGTACGCCTTGAAGGTGGGGTCCTCCTCTTGCAGTTTGATGATTGCCATATTCATTCTCTCTTGGCTCGCTTTCGACTTAGGCTCGATTGCGACCTTGATAACGGGGTCGGGGAAGACCATGTTTTCGAGAATGATTTGGTTGTTCTTGTCCGAAAGCGTGTCGCCCGTCGTGCTCTTTTTCAAGCCGATGACTGCGACTATATCGCCTGCATACGCTTCGTCGATATCCTCGCGGTTGTCCGCGTTCATACGAAGGATACGACCGATTCTCTCGTTTTCGCCCTTGACGGTGTTGTAAACCATAGAGCCTGTGGTGAGCGTTCCCGAATAGATACGAATGAAGGAAAGTTTTCCGACAAACTCATCCGTGAGAATCTTGAACACCAGTGCGCTGAAAGGTTCTTTTTCGCCGGGGTGACGAAGTTCGGGTTGTTGCGTTTTGGGGTTGATACCCTCGATACTCGCAACGTCCGTAGGTGCGGGAAGGAAGTCAACGACCGCGTCGAGCATAAGTTGTACGCCCGTGTTCTTGTACGAACTTCCGCAAAGCACGGGATTGAGTTTCATTTCGATCGTGCCTTTGCGAATTGCGGCTTTGAGTTCTTCAAGCGTGATGGAATCGTAATCTTCCATTATGACTTTTTCGAAGATATTCTCGTCAAAGTCTGCCGCCGCTTCGAGCATTTTGAGTCTGTACTCTTTTGCAAGGTCTTGATATTCCGCAGGGATTTCTTTTGCGTAGAACGTTACGCCTTTATCCTTTTGGTCATAGTAGAACGCTTGCATCGTGAGAAGGTCGATGACGCCTTCGAATTCGGACTCTTTGCCGATGGGCAACGTAACGGGAACTGCGTTTGCGTTCAATCTTTCGCGCATCATTTTGACCGCATTGAAGAAGTCTGCGCCGTTTATGTCCATCTTGTTGACGAAAGCGATTCTCGGAACTTTGTAGGTGTCGGCTTGACGCCACACGTTTTCGGATTGAGGTTCGACGCCGCCTTTGGCGCAGAACACCGCAACCGCCCCGTCAAGGACTCTCAGACTGCGTTCGACTTCGACCGTGAAATCGACGTGTCCGGGTGTATCGATGATGTTGATCTGATGTCCCTTCCACACGGCGGTAGTTGCCGCAGAAGTGATGGTGATACCTCTTTCGCGCTCTTGCTCCATGTAGTCCATAGTCGCAGAGCCGTCGTGGGTTTCACCGAGTTTTCTGTTCACGCCCGTGTAGTATAGAATACGCTCGGTTGTCGTGGTTTTGCCGGCATCGATGTGTGCCATTATGCCGATATTCCTCACCTTATCAAGAGCATATTTTCTAGGCATAAATTACCACCTGTAATGTGCAAACGCTTTGTTCGCTTCTGCCGCACGGTGCATTTCGTCTTTTCTCTTGACTGCGCCGCCCGTCATATTGAAAGCGTCCATAAGTTCGCCTGCGAGTCTTGCGTCCATAGTCTTTTCGCCTCTCTTTCTTGCGAAAGCGACGATCCAACGGATTGCAAGTGTTTGTCTGCGTTCGGGACGGATTTCCATAGGAACTTGGTAAGTGGAACCGCCCACACGTCTTGCTTTGACTTCGAGCATAGGCATTGCGTTTTCAAGCGCTTTGTTGAAGATGTCCATAGGCTCTTGTCCGAGTTTTGCTGCTGCTATATTGAGTGCCTCGTAAACGATTGCTTGCGCCGTTCCCTTCTTGCCGTCGAGCATGATTTGGTTGATGAGTTTGGTCACAACCTTGCTGTTGTAGATAGGATCGGGAAGTACGTCTCTTTTGGGCACGCCGCTTCTTCTTGGCATAGTAACCTCCTAATTTTAGTAATACATTCGAAAAAATTATTTTTTGGGGCGTTTCGCACCGTATTTGCTTCTTGCCTGACCGCGTTTTGCAACGCCTGCCGTATCAAGAGCACCACGGATAATGTGATAACGCACACCGGGCAAATCCTTGACTCTGCCGCCTCTGATGAGAACAACGCTGTGTTCTTGCAGATTGTGACCTTCGCCGGGGATGTAAACAGTACCTTCCATTCCGTTCACCAAACGAACTCTTGCGATTTTACGAAGAGCGGAGTTCGGCTTCTTGGGGGAAGTCGTCGTAACGCTGAGGCAAATACCGCGTTTTTGCGGGCATTGCTCCATGATAGGCGTAAGCGACTTTTTAACCTGTTTCTCTCTGCCTTTTCTGATAAGTTGATTGATGGTTGGCATTATTGTTCCTCCTGTAAGATTTTTCGAATGTACCTGCAACCCAACAGGTGCAATCAAGACTCTATGCCTTTGCTTCGACAATTCCGACAGCCGCCGCGCTCACTTCCACCCCCGCGCTTTCGCCCAGCCGCTTCTTGGAAGCGACGTAAACGATTTCCACGCCGTTGGCTTTTGCTTGCGCCACGATACTCTTCTTTATCTGAGCATCGGCGTCCGACGCTACGATCACACACCTGACGGTAGAATCGGATATTCCCTTCAAAACCTGTTTGGAACCGACAACTTTTGAAGAGGTGTTAAGCATTAGTTCAAGTTTTTCTTTGTCCATATTCTTTTTGCACACTAAAAAACTGCTTACGTCTTCGTAAGCCTCTATATCTTATCAATATTCAATATCAATGTCAAACATTTGGCGAAACTTTTTATAAAAAATTTATATATAATATAAATAATACAAGATGTAGTGCAAAACTCAATTTTGAATACTAATAAAACAATAAATCGCGCAAAAAAGCACACTTTGTGCGCAAGCGGATAAAGGCTCACTCATTCGAAGCATTCTTATATACGGTATCTGCTCATTCGCAGACGGAACACGAGCCGCAGGGCGGCGAGCCTATGAGCGCCGAGCTGGACGAACAGTACGAGAATGCGTGGCATTCTGTTGCGAAGCCGCCACGCAGGCGAAGTGGCATAATGAGTGAAATGCCCCTATCTATGCGAGTGCCGATTGTCTCCCCCGCGAACGACGATAACCTATGTAGAGAAATGCCCCTATTTGAGTGGTGGGAGAAATGCCCGAGAGGGAAAGAGGGGGTGCATCTATTTAAAGTACACGCCCTACACTCTTGTAG
>CAVKUX010000019.1:0-7382 GCA_963659595.1 Anaeroplasmataceae bacterium
GTTTTGCGTTATCCAATTGTTCTCTATCAATTGATATCATCTTTATAGTTGGCCTTCCGTTCTGAATATAGTAAACTACCATGTTTGAAAAATAAGTCGTTTTGCAGTTTATAGCTTCTCTGCGCATTTCCAATTCGTTTTTAGATTCGCTCAGCCACAACTTCATAATATCTTCTGGCAATTGAAAAATGTATTTGCTATTACCAGAACTTAACTCCCAAATATTTTTTTGAAAAGGGTACCAATGTAGTTCAAAATTATCAGCAAAACGCTCATTGCCGCTTTCAATTCTATACAAAAACAACAACTGCCCAGAATTGGTTATTGCGATAGCCATCGAACGTCCAATTTCATCCGCTATACTATTTATTCTGTGCTCTATAACCTCATCGCTTACGCACACATCGGAATTACGTTTCATATAAACACCATGGATTCCTACATTCATTCCGCATTCTTCCAACAAATCTATAAATCTGCTCCAAAATGGCATTTTATTGAATTCTATAAGCGGTATTCTATATGTCGCTGCAAATTTTTGAGCCGAAACAGTGAAACCATTTACAATTTCACCATACGACGCAGAAAACTACTTAATTATATTTTGGCTCTTAATCGGCATCAATATGCTATCTTGTAGAGTTCCAAAATGTCTTTTTCGGTTATTTCTCTCGGATTGCCGCCTGTGCAAACGTCGGCGAATGCGTCTTTTGAAAGTTGTTCAAGTGCGCTTTCGGGGATATTTATCTCACGGAGAGTTTGCGGAATGCCAAGGTCGAGCGAAAGTTGTTTAACTGCGCTTACCGCCGCTTTCGCGCCTTCTTCAACGGACAAACCGTCAACGTTTACGCCCATTGCGCGTGCGATATTGCAATACTTCTCTTGTGCAGCAGGCATATTGTATTCCATAACGATAGGCAAAAGAAGTGCGTTTGCAACACCGTGCGGAATGTCAAATCTTGCGCCGAGCGGGTGTGCCATCGAGTGAACGCAACCGAGTCCGACATTTGAGAAAGCCATACCAGCAACGTATTGTGCAAGAGCCATATTCTCACGAGCGGTCATATCTTTGCCGTTGAACGTTGCGTTGCGAAGGTTCTTCGAGATAAGTTCAATCGCTTTGAGTTCAAACATATCGGAAAGTTCCCAAGCGCCTTTCGTGATATAACCTTCGATTGCGTGCGTGAGCGCGTCCATACCTGTTGCAGCAGTCAAACCTTTTGGCATAGATGCCATAAGTTCTGCGTCGATAATAGCAAGCACGGGAATGTCGTGCGGATCTACGCAAACCATCTTTCTGCCCGTTTCTTCGTCGATAATGACGTAATTGATTGTGACTTCTGCCGCCGTACCTGCGGTTGTCGGAAGTGCGATAATCGGAACGCATTTATGTTTTGTAGGAGCAACGCCTTCGAGAGAAACAACGTCTTCAAATTCGGGGTTGTTTGCAACGATTGCAATACCCTTTGACGTATCGATTGCGCTACCGCCACCGATTGCGATAAGGAAATCTGCATCGGATGCTTTGAATGCCGCAAGTCCGTTTTTGACGTTCGTCACGGTCGGGTTTGCTTTGAAGTCCGTGAACATCTCATACGGAAAACCTTCGAGAGTTGACGTAACCATATCTGCCACACCGAATTTTACAAGGTCTTTATCTGCAACGATAAACGCCTTTTTGAATCCGCGCGCTTTGATTTCGCCGAGAAGTTCACGTCTTGCGCCTGCACCGAAGTATGAAGTTTCGTTCAAGATAAATCTGTTTGCCATAATTTTATCTCCTTAAAGGTAATTCTATTATTTTTCCAAAACTCTATTTAGGCAATACGCCGTTGTTCGGGATATATCGCTTATTTTCCCAAAATCCCGTCAAGCGGTGTAAGATGCCACAAATCCACAAGTCCTTGCAATACGTCATCGCCGATTTCGTTGACGACGTGTCCCAAAGTGAGCATATAAAGTTGTGCCGTTTTCTCAACAGTTTCAATAAGTCCGAAGGCTTCGTCAATGTCTTTGCCAACGCCGTAAATGCCGTGATTTGTCCATACGACAAGACGATACTTTTTCATCTTCTCTGCCGTCGCTTCGCCGATTTCGTTCGTTCCGCAAACCATACATGGCAACACGCCAACGCCGTCCGGGAATACCACGATTGCTTCGGTATTGTTGCGCCACAATTTTTCGGTAAACACTTTATCATCCGTTTTTACGACTGCGGACATGCAAATCGTATACGTCGTGTGTGTATGCATAACAACTCTATGATTTGGATCGATTTTCAAACGAGTTGCGTGAGTCATAAGGTGCGCAGGAAGTTCGCTTGTAAATTTTCCGCCGGCCTTATATCCCCACAAAAGTTCCGCAGATTTGCCGTCTGCGCCGATACGAATTATACCAAGATTAGTTTCGGGATCGCCTTCAACGTTCTTAAAATATTTGCCTGTTCCAGTAACGATGAAATATCTGCCACTCAATTCTTTTGCGTCGAATCCTGTCGGGATAACTCGCAAAACCTTGTTAATATCGAGATATTCTTTTACTTGTTCTTCATCGAGCAACACGGAAACGTTTCCGCCGTTTCTCTCGTCCCAACCTTGACGATACATATTGCTCGTAATTTTGCAAAGTTCTTTTACAAACGGTGCTTCAAGTATGTTTTTCATCTTTTGCTTAACACTCCTTTCAAATTCATACCTTCATTGAATCAACATTATAGTTCTAATTGACTCTTTATATTTCCTATCGCCGTTGCTTCTATGGACATTGCGACGACTTCTTTGCTTGTAAATTCTCTTGTAAATTCGTTGACCAACTTGTTGTTTGCGCCACCGCCTACGATATAAATCTTATCGAACGTGCGGTTTTCGCATTTTTCCAAATCGTCAATTGCTTTTTTATATCCCATTGCCATAGATCTATATGCGCTACGATACAAATCCCCTTCCGTTTTAGGCGCATTGAGATTGCGACTTTCAAACCAGTTCTTGATTTTCTTGTCCATATTTTCGGGTAAAGAAAACTCTTTGGCGTTGACGTCAAACGTACCGTCAAACGTACTTTCGCTTGCAAGGCGCGTCATCTCGTCAAAACTTCTGCCGAACACGTTTTTCAAGCACACGTTTATCCACATACCCGTGATGTTCTTTAAGAAACGGAAGTTTCCTACACCGCCTTCGTTTGCAAAATTGTATCTCAACGCATCTCTCGACACGTTGGCTTCTTTTATCTTTGCGCCGAGAATTGCCCAAGTTCCGCTCGAAATAAGCACACTGTCGTCGGGGTTGTCAACGGCATAAAACGCACTTGCCGTATCGTGCGACGGACAGAGTTTAACCGTCGTTTGTCCGCCCACTTCTTTTGCAACGTTGTCATTGAGTTTTCCGACAACAGTTCCCGGCATATTGAGCGACGGGAACATTTGAAGCGGCAAACCGAGAGTTTGAATAAGGTCTATATCGAACTTTCTCGTTTTGCAGTTCACAAGACCTGTCGTAGTCGCGTCCGTATATTCCTTCACCATATTGCCCGTAAGCAAATATCCGAAGTATTCGGGCATCATAAGAAACGTCGAAACGCCGTCCAATCGACCTTCTTTGTTATCCGCATAAAGTTGATACACGGTGTTGAAAGACTGGAACTGTATACCCGTGCGCATGTAGAACGTTTCAAAAGAAATCTTTGAGTTTATCTCTTCGATTGCACTCTCCGTTCTCGAATCTCTATACGCATAGCAAGGCAACACAGATTTGCCGTCTTTTATGATAACGTAGTCCACGCCCCATGTATCTATGGCAAGACTCTCAATGCTTTCATATTGCGAAAAAGCCACTTTAAGTCCTTTTTTAATCTCTTTAAACAGTCTTTTTGTATCCCAAACGAGGTGTCCGCCTTTGTTGTCCACGTGGTTCTCAAAGCGGTATATCTCTTTGGTTTTTATCTCTCCGTCTTCTTTCCAACCGATGATATGTCGTCCGCTGGATGCTCCAAGATCTATTGCAAGATAATATTTGTTATCCATATACTTCCTATGCTCCAATAGTTCTTCTATTGCATCAACCTCATAAATCAGTATTTCTCAATGCAATAATCTCTGAAAAAATCAGCACAATTATCAATCCATTGAGCATTCTTTTTCAAAAAATCCGCGTTGCCGTTTATTTCTTTGTCGCACGTTGTCAATCCGTGCCATCCGTGCGGATATATATGAAGTTCAAACTTTACGTTGTGCTTTGCAAGTGTTTCCGAAAACTTGATTGAATTCATACACGGAACCATATTGTCTTCGGCAGTTGTCCATATAAAAGTCGGTGCTGACTTTTCTGTTACTTGCTTATCCAAACTGGTTTCTTCAACCAACTCTTTATTGTCCAAACCACCAAGAACGTTTATATGCGTTTCATTAAAGCCGTATTCTGGTGAAATGACAGGATAACCCATTGCAGCAGCAGTTACTTTACAATCGATATTGTCGATATATTTCTTTACGATTGCATCGTTCACCGCAAGACAACCTGCCAAATGCCCACCTGCCGAAAATCCCAAAACAAATACTTCATTAGGATTTGCCGAATATCTTTCGCAATTTTTCTTTACGTAATCAACACTGCAAGCAAGTTCAAGAAGTTGTTCGGGATAAGTCACCTTTTGCGATTTGCAAAGATAATGAAGCACAAAAACCTGAAAACCTTTCGCCAAAAAATTGAGCGCAACGTTTTCGCCTTCCAGTTTGCTTACTATCTCGTAATTTCCGCCCGGACACACTATAAGAGCAGGTCTTTTCCTCGCGCATTGCTCAAACAATTCGGAAGCAATGTACGAGTACAACTCTCCGCCCTTAATGTCGTACAAGGTATTCAACTCAATTCTTTCGCAAATCATTATTTCATTCCATAGTCCGCTATCTCTAAATGTTTTTCACAATCTCGTGTCTGCATTTATTGATTTCGGCAACAAGTTCTTTTTCGTTGGCTATTGCATTTACAAGAATAATTCCCGCGCCACCGTCTTGCGGTTCGTGGAAATCGCTTCCCGCAAGCGGAATAAGTCTGTTATCTTTTGCAAACTGTTCCGCTTGACCATTGTGACTGTCGTGTCTTGCGTATCCATTGTAAACTTCTACAGCGTCAAGCAACGACGGATTTCTATACGTTATTATCGTTCTGAACGGATGAGATTGAGAAAAAATCCACCCGTTTTCTCTGCACAAAAGGCTTGTTTCTTCAACGCTGTTTCGGAACATACGTTCCCCACCGTCAAGCACAAATTCGGGAGTTATTCCGTAAATCAAGAACTCTGCTTTGTATGGCGTGTCTGCGTTGTAATAAGAAGTGCAATCAGGCATAAATTCCATCCCGAAGAACACGTCTATTCCAACCTTTTGACACTCTTGTTTCAATCGATTGTAATGCTCGACAAAGTTTTGATTGTACTCTTTTGCCGTCATTCCGTAATAGTCAATCAAATAAGAGTTATAGTGCGAAGTATAAACTATGCCGTCATAGCCTTTGCCTTTGTATATTTCCGCAATGGTTTTCTCATCCGTTTTAGCACAAGGCGAAGTGTCTTTTACGTGAAGGTGAGTTTCTAATTTATACCGCTTATTTTCCATTTTACAAACAATATCAGTACCCTGTTGTCATACAGTCGTGATAAACGTTTGCAACAACGGTTTTGCCTTTGTACTTTTTATCACAACCGCGACCGTACACGTCAAGGTTTATTTCTTCTTCGAGTTCATCGATTTTATCAACGTTCCCTTTTATCCAATTTTGCAACATCTCTTTGCAATCTTTGACACGTTGAATGAGTCCGCCAATTCTTGCCGCTTGCACTTCAAATCCGAAGCCTTTGTTTTCCTTATACCATTGCTTCTTAAAACTCTGATAAAACGCTTCCAAATATCTTACGATTCTCGTGTAATCGGCAATGATTTTTGCCATTGCTTCTTTATCGCCATTCTTATAAGCATTGCGTGTTTTTACGCCTATCTCGTATTTCAGGCTCAATACTTTGCATAGTTTGGCAGCGGTGTCAAATACGTAGCCGAATCTTTCGTCGTTTGCCAATTTACCGAGTTTTTTGCTGTATGCAGTATATTTATTGCGCGCTTTCGCATTCTCATCTACGGTATAGTCGTAGATTCCCAAGAAGCAATCGTTATAGAGCATATATTTTGACGGATTGTAGACGTCAGGCTCTTGCTCGTCTATCAAATTCGGCAAATCTATTGACAAAAACTCGTCAAAACCTATGCCGAATTGCTCATTGAACTTGCGTGCGATATCCTCTTCGTTGCAATTGCCCTTTGCCATTTCTGCAAAATGGAAAATCGTCGGCAACAATGCAAGTTTTGAACATTCTTCCCCGTCATCTCCCCAAAACGTAAGCATATAATTCTCAACTCCGTTTTGTTTCATCACGGGGAACGCTGCTTTTTGTCCCAACAGGCTGTAATCGTTTCTTGGAATAATTCCTAACCAAGACCAACACGCCCCTGCCCAAGTGATGTTCTTTTCACCGAGAAGTTTATGTGCGTCGAGCATACTTTGATAAACTTCCTTATCCCTTTGATTGTAATCCCAGTAAATAAGGTTTACGTTTTCCGGAACAAGATTTTTGGCATCGTCCGAAATCTTCGGATTAAGAACGGGATACTGACCGTTGTTATCGAATTTGATAAACATATCCGACCACATACGCGCCTTAAATCCATATTTTTCGGCAATTTCAAGGACTTTACTCAGATGACGGAAGAAAATATCTTTGGGATTTTCATATCCAAAGTCTTTGAGATGTCTGCCAAGTCCAAGACAATGTGCTTCGTCCATTCCCAAATTGACTTTTCTTGACGTAAAGCATTGCGCAATTTCGCAAAACTCTTTCTCGATAAACTTATACGTTTCTTCGTTGTCCGCAAGCAAAACGTTGCCGCAATCGAGAACGGTAGAATTGAATCTTTGCCAACGGAAAATCCTATCAAGGTGTGCAAGCGTTTGAATACAAGGGACAAGTTCCATTCCCTTTTCAACACAATACTTGTCTATTTCCTTGATTTCATCTCTCGAAAAACCACCGCGTAAATAACCGAAATACGGTTCGCTTTCGATTTTATAAGTGTCTTCGGTATAGAGTTGCAATTCGGTGTACCCTATATCCGCCAATATATCGATGAAACGTTTAAGGAACGCCATATTAGGCACGGCGTTTCTTGAACAATCAAGCATAAATGAAAGTGTTTTGTATTCAGCCATAAACACTCCTTGTGGTTATAGTTTTTGTTTTTATACCGCTGATGCGCTTATGCTATCCATCACAGATGCGCTTGAAAGCAATTGTGCCGCCGCTTTATCGACAACGAGAACTGCGTTTGGATGCTTTTGAAG
>CAVKUX010000019.1:7440-20651 GCA_963659595.1 Anaeroplasmataceae bacterium
GCTTTATTGCTTCCCGATGCAAGTATAACAATTTTCTTTGCTTGCATAATGTCCGCAATGCCCATAGAAATCGCACGAGTAGGAACTTGCGAGATGTCGTCGAAAAGTCTCGAATTGTCCTTTATTGTGTTTTCAGTCAAATTGACGATATGCGTGTGGCTGTCAAACGGCGTTCCCGGCTCGTTGAAAGCAATATGTCCGTTGCTTCCAAGTCCCAAAAGTTGAACGTCTTGACGCAATTCTTTTACGAGATTGGTATATCTTTCGCACTCTTTGTCAAAATCCGTTGCTTTTCCGTTTGGAAGATGAGTGTTGTTTTTATCAATATCGATTTTATCAAAGAGATTGTGGTTCATAAACCAAACGTAACTTTGGTCGCTCTCTTCACCAAGTCCGACGTATTCGTCCAAATTGACCGTTTTAACGCCTTTGAATGACAACTCGCCCCTATGGCAAGCATCTGCAAGTCTTGCGTATGTAC
Organism: Anaeroplasmataceae bacterium; assembly: GCA_963659595.1. Taxonomy (GTDB): domain Bacteria; phylum Bacillota; class Clostridia; order Christensenellales; family CAG-917; genus CAG-475. Next base: position 7,922 of record CAVKUX010000019.1, read on the forward strand.
CGAGCGGAGTCGTTCCCGTTGCGAGTCCCAAAACCGCATTAGGTTTGTCCTTCACCACTTCGGCAAGCAATTCTGCGCCGACTTTGCTCATTTCTTCATAGTTTTCAGTAACAATAATTTCCATTTGTTTCTCTTTTCGTTTGTCTTATAGGCCAACCTATCGGTTGTGGATTGTCAGTCTTGTTTGCTCGGCAAGCACTCTACAAGCACCGCTTTCGTATCGGACACGATGCTGTATTTGCCTTCCGCAACGTACGGAAGATAGAAATAATCGCCGCGTTTTATATCTTTCTTATAGTTTTCGCCAACAATTTGCGCATTGCCTTCAAGGCAGATATACACTGCCGGCGCGTAACTCATAACGAAACTTCCACCGTTTTGAACGGTATGGCGGACTTCCGCAAAACAAGGCGTATCGTCATATCCGATAAGCACTTCTTTCTTGTATTTGTCCGTATCGACAACAGTCTTGGGCGATACTTTTGCGTATGCCTTTGCTGCGTCGCCGTATATGTCGTAATTGATTGCGTCAAGCGCGACGTCCTTATCGAGTCCGATGTATTCTTCGTTGTAACTGATGTGATAATCACCGCACCAACGTTCGGGTTGAATGGTGAAATCCGTCGGTTCTTGCACTTCGATAATCGTGCAACCTGCGCCTATTGCGTGAATAAGTCCCGCGCGGATAAGCCACAAATCGCCCACTTGCACTTCTACGCCCGCAAGAAGATTACCCATTATGTCTTTTTCCACTTCACTGCGTTCTTCGAGTGCAGACAATTCTTCCTTCGTGATTTTATCTTTGAATCCGAAATAGAGTTTCGCACCCGGACGAGTTGCAATCACGAGCCACGCTTCCGTCTTGCCGTATTCGGAATTGAAGTATTTTCTTGAAAAATCCTTTGTCGGATGCACTTGGAACGGCAATCTCGTTGCACTGTCCAAAAACTTGACAAGACAATCGTATTTGCGGTCGCCCAAAAGTTCTTCTTTATGTTCGTTGAGCAAATCGTCGAAGAACAAATCCGTGCCTTTTACGACTGATACGCCGTCACGTTTTCCGAAATACTTGGGATTGATTGCTCTTACTTTGCTTGCAACCCATTCTTCGGGGAACATATTGTCCGTTCCGTCATCGAAACCGTCTGCGAAAATCTCTTTGAACGGTTTGCCTCCGTGATAGATACGGTAAACTCTGTTGCGTTCAAAAAATATAGGTTGCGACACTATGCTTTTAATATCGTTCATAATTGTATTGCTCCGTAAAATTCTGTGGCTTTTGCGCCCTTGACATTGCCTTTCATTGCAGCATTATCAAGATTTTCTTTTGTCATTTCTTTGCCTTCTATTGCCGCAAGGAATGCGCCGAAAAATGCGTCCCCTGCGCCTGTTGTGTCAACACATTTGCAACCGCTTATGCTCGGCACAACGCCTTTGATACCGTTGTAATAATACGCGCTACCGTCTTTTCCGAGAGTTACGAGCAACAGTCTGTCTTTGACATACAACGATTCTGCCGCCTTGTCCATATCTTGTATGCCCGTGTAATCGGCAAGTTCGTCTTCGGAAAACTTAATGATGTCCGCACACTCGGCAAACGGCGCATACGCTTTTTTCGCGTCCTCGAAATCACGATAGATGTCCTTGCGGAAGTTCATATCGAAACTGAGTTTTACGCCCGAATCTTTGGCTTTTTTTGCAACCTTTTTGGCAAACTTTCTGCCCGTTTCTTCCGAAAGCATAAGCGAGCCGAGATGCAAAATGCTCAAATCTTCGTATTTGTCGAAGTCTATTTCGTCCAAGTCGATGTTGAAGTCTGCCGTATCGTGACGATTGAATGCAAAATCGCGCTCGCCGTCCGTAAGCGTAACGAACGCAATCGTTGTGTTGCGCGCATCGTCCGTTTGAATATCGAGATAATCCAAATTCGCCTTTTGTGCTTCCGCCGTAACGAAACGACCGATAACGTCGTTGCCCACGCGTCCGACAAACCCGACTTTTGCACCGCTTTGCTTTGCGTTGACTGCAAGATTGAACGGCGCACCGCCACAAAACGCTTTGAATGTGGTTACACCGTCAATTTTTTCACCAATCATATCGGCAAGTATTTCTCCGATAGACAAAATCATAAGCCGCTCCTTAGAACAATTTGATTTGTTCCTTGGTGTTGATAACACCACACTCGTCGGTATCGAGTTGCAATTTTACGTTTTCTGCATCAAAATCCTTGTCTACGCAGACAATAACCCTTTCGACTTTTTCTTCTTTTGCTTCTTTCGCTTTCTTTTTGCCGACAACATCTTCCGTTTCGGGCTTTTCTTCACCGATTTCACATTCGATAAACTTTTCATTGCCGTAATCGAAGTGACCTACAACCTTTGCTGAAATTCCTTCGTCCGCAACATGAATTTGATACGGGTTGAACGTGAACGACAAGTGCTTGCCGAAAATGGATCTGCTTGCGGTCGTGATAATGCGGATTGCTTCGTCTTTCTTGCAGATATAACTTACGCCTGCAATGACGAATTCACAATAAATCTCTTTTCTCTTCTTCGTGACGCCCTTGTCGTCGGTGTACTCTTTCTGAATGTCGTGTTTGACCATTTTGCCCGAAAGAGAATTTTCCATATCGAGCGGTTTGACCACTTCGTTTTCGCCTTGATAGAACGAGCAGTATTTCAAATCGACGGATATATTCAACGTTGCGCCGTCTTCATATTCGTTTTCACCGCAAGAAACGAACAACGGGAATCCGACGGAATCCAATTGTACGATATGTTTTCCGTCAATGTTTTCGGTCTTAACGACAGTTGCGTTGATGTCACCTTCAAAACCGATTGCTTCGGAAGGTATACGCATTGCGTATTCACCGTCTTCAAGAGAAATTGCGGGCGGCAATTCTCTCGTCGCTCCAAGGAAACCGACTTTGCCGTTTTCGACTTTTGCGTCTACGAACATATAAGTCGGAATTCTCGGAGAAACGGTTTCTTCCGTTTCTGCGTCGAACAAATGAATATGGCGCATATCGAGCGATACGTCAATGACTTCGTCAACGCTCCATAGGAATTGAGTCGGGGCTTTGATGATAACCTTTGTCGCACTATCTGAAATCGTATCTTCGGAATTGAGATTGAAATCCGCATAAACTTGGCTGTCAACGCCGAGTTCTTCAACGTGCGAAACACGGCACTTCGCTTGATACGGATACTTGTTCGGATCTACGGAAATATGCTCCGCACGAATGCCGAGAACAACTTTCTTTTCGCCCGTAAGGTAAGTTCTGTCCGTTTTTGCAAAGAGAGAATACGGAACATCGAATACGCAATCCGTTCCCGTAATAGCAACCTTGACCGTGTCGCCTTCGAGTTTGAGCGTCGATTCAAAGAAGTTCATTTGCGGTGTGCCGATAAATCCTGCGACGAACTTGTTGCACGGATAATTGTAAAGATTTCTCGGCGTGTCGATTTGTTGCACGAAACCGTCTTTCATAACGACGATTCTCGTACCCATAGTCATTGCTTCGACTTGGTCGTGCGTGACGTAAATAAACGTCGTTTGCAATTTGTGATGCAATTTGGAAATCTCCGAACGCATAGTCGCTCTGAGTTTCGCGTCAAGGTTTGAAAGCGGTTCGTCAAGAAGGAACACTTTCGGTTCGCGTACGATTGCACGTCCGAGTGCGACACGTTGACGTTGACCACCCGACATTGCTTTCGGCTTTCTGTTGAGATAATCGGTGATGCCGAGAATGTTTGCCGCCTCTCTGACTCTGCGGTCAATCTCGTCTTTGGGCATCTTGCGAAGTTTCAAACCGAATGCCATATTGTTGTAAACCGTCATATGCGGATAAAGTGCATAGTTTTGGAAAACCATAGCAATATCTCTGTCTTTCGGCTCCATATCGTTCACGACGATATCCCCGATTTTGAGTTCGCCGGAAGTTATCTCTTCAAGACCTGCAATCATTCTCAAAGTAGTTGATTTTCCGCACCCGGAAGGGCCGACGAAAACGATAAATTCTTTGTCCTTGATTTCCATTGTGAAATCGTTGACCGCTTTTACGCCGTTTGGATAAACTTTGTAAATGTGATTTAATGTAAGACTTGCCATAATTCTCCTTTGTTGCTATATGTTGCTAACTTTTGTGTTTTTATTTTACCACACGAAATTGCTCATCGTGTTGCCTTCACTTATTTGCACACCGCCCAAAGATTCAAACAAAGTTGTGAACTCTGTGCGATAGTTTGAGTTTTGCTTTGCCAACATAAACAGCGGAATGAGTTTCAACTGCGACAACCTATTTGCGCATTCTTGCGATGAAGCGCTTGCCGCTTGTTCGAGCAATTCTATTTGTGCGAGATAGAAACTGTCCGAAATTTTGTTCTTCTCATACACGTTGACAAAGCCGTTGCTACCCGTACCCGAAGTCGAGTATCTTCTCGCGTACTCTGCGTCAAAGTTATCATAATACATTTTGACTTTTTCGTATGCGTTTTCTCCGTAATAATACTTCAAAAACTCATTGCGAAGTTCCGTAACGTCTGCATCGGGATTCCAACACAGTTTCGAGAACACATACGCTTCGAGATATTGGTCTGCGTGAATTTTCTCATTGAAAACGCCTTGTATGAACACATAATCCACACCGCTGTTCTTCAATAACATAAGGTTACGTTTCATATTTACCACTCCACCCGTGTACGCGAAGTAGTTACTGAAATCGGGCGAATAGGTCCACGAGAAAAGATTTGACGTCACTTTTGCCCAATCCGAGTATATGGTCGATGCCGAAATGTGACCGAGAGTTGCATTTGGATCGTAAATTCTTCCGTTTTCACGTTGCAGCAATGTTTGATTCTCATCATCGAGTGCAAGATAGCGGTCAACAACTATCGGCGCAATTCTTACCCACAAGTGTTCGTTGTTAGGTATGCAGGTCGGATCAATCTTGCCGTCGACAACCGGCGCAAACAGATTGTATTGATATGCAAACATAACAAGTCTGTAATTCTTGTTTTGCACCTTTGCGTTTCCGCAGTTTTCCAACTCGTTGATGATTGCGTTCCAGAAACGAATGGTTATTCCGCTTCTATTATACTTCACCGTTGCCGCACGGCAATCGGAACAAGAACAATATTCGTTTGTGTCCGCCTGTCCGACGGAAAGCCAAAAATCATCTTTATCGGTATTTGCAAGCAAGTCGTACAATGCCGCATACATTGCTTCTGCCGCTGTGTCTATTGCACTTGTCGAACGGTCGATTGTTCCAGACGAAGTGATACCGTCTGTATAGCAAACGTCAATAATATTGCCGTTATACTTAAAGAACATCGTATCTTCATACTTCGAGTAATCGGACGGTTTGACGAATGAAAGCGTGTTGTGTGCCGTTTCTATTCCCTTTGATGAGTCGGTGTACCACTCAAAACCGCCTATTTCGTTTTGTTCCCCACTCGTAATATAGTCACCGTTGAAGCGCATATGTTGGGAATATTTGATATTCTCGCTCGTGGACGGATAGAAAGTAGACGTGTTGAGATATTGTCTGTATTCAAACTGCGGTGCAAAAGTATTGCATTGCGCCATTATATTTACGGAAGATATTTGCGGAACGTACGTGTAATCTGCCGTAAGGAATCGTACTCCGAGATTGTCTTCAACAAACTGGTCTGCCGCATACAAAATGCCGTTGTCGTTGTTTGCAATAAGACAAATAACGTATCTGTCAGACGCAATCGCAAACGAGTCCGAAACAACCACCGCACTTGAAATAAGTTGTTCGGAATTTACGATATTTCCGTTCCACTTGAAGTGTTCAAGGCAGTTAAAGACGGAAGTTTTGCCAACCGAGATTATCTTTGACGTTTCATAATCGAATCCCGAATAGTTGATTTCACAAACCGCGCTTATATTTACGCCAAGCGTTTGCTTGATGTATGTCTTGATTGATTCCGCAGCGCTCTTTGCATACTCGTCGTTTTGATAAACGATTGTATATCCACCGCTCGCCAAATCGAACAATTCCGCACCTATTTCAAAGTTACCGAGCCATTGCGCCTTAAATTCGACGTCTTTCGTCACGACGTAAGTATCGCCGGGCTGATAAACTCTTTTCCCGTCAAACCAACCTACAAAGAAACCTTCTACGTTTGTAAAAGTGTTTTCGGGCAAAGTAATTCTTCCGTTTTTACTTTGCTTGATTGTAGAAGGTGCTTGTCCTTCACCGCCGTTTGCATCGAATGACACGTCAAGCAAAAGACTGAATTTTGCATATACTTCTACGTTCTGTGCTTTCGACGTATCGATTGTTTCAATCGGATAGTAGAACGTGGCATCCGAATACCAACCTGCGAAATTGTATCCGCTCTTTGTCGCATCGAGAAGCGTGATATTGCTGTCTGTTATTTTGTAACTTGCGGGATTGCCTTGATTGTTTACACCACTGTCAAGATGATAGGTTATCATATAATCCACGGCTTGCCATTGTGCCGTGAACGTTGTCGATGACGTAAGAGTGTAACTTGCGCCCGCTTGATAAGTATCTGAACCGTCGTTCCAACCGACGAAATTGTATCCTTTTTTAGTAAAACCGTTTTCGGGCAACGTAATTTGAGTTCCGCTTTCCAAAACGATGTCGTTCACCGAGCCTGTTGCGCCTTGACCGCCGTCAAACGAAGCAATCGGATAATCTATGAACTTTGCGTATAATGTGATGTTGCCAACCGAGCCTTTTGCAATAAGCGCAATTCTTTCAGTGAAAGACGCGTCCTTATACCAACCGTCAAATTTTGCGTTGGTTTTGCTCGGATAATTCAAAATAATCACATTGCTGTCCACATAGTACGTGTCGGGATTTGAAGAATCGTTCGTTCCGCCGCTCAACACGTATGTGATAGAGTAAGCGATTTTCGTCCAAGTTGCCGTAAACGTGACGTCGCTTTGCGGTGCGGATATACTATCCCCCGCTTTTTTCACGCCGTTTGGCGTTTGCCAACCGTTAAACGAGTAGCCTTTTCTTTCTGAAATAGAAGGCAAAATCAAGGTGTTTCCGCTGACTTTTCTCGTGAATGACGGAATTTCGCAACCCGACTCGAATGTTATCGTAATATCTTGTTTAGTCTGTGCGTTGACGTTTACTACAAGAACTGCCGTTGCGTTTTGATATTTTGCAACGAGCGTCGTTGTGCCTTGCTTGAGCGCAACGAGTTTTCCTTCACTGTTGAGTATCACAACATCTTCTTCGGATATGGAATAAGTGCATTGTGCGTCGATTGCAGACGACACTCCGTCAACGGATTTGAAAACGTATACGGCAGGAAGGTCTATTCTGTCCCCCACCGTCAATGTAATCTCGGTTTCTGCAAACTGAACAGAATAAGACACGACGGGTTGCGGCTGCGTGTTTCCTGAAAAATCGCAAGCGACAAAAGCCGCACAAATTGCAACCAAAATCAGAGTTATAAGTAATGTTTTCGTCAGTTTTTTCATTTTGCACCGAGTGTAGATTTGCTTGCCATATTAAGCATTGCAACCATATTTATTTAAGGTTTTTCCCGTCGGCAATTAAGCCGACGGGAAATTAAGGTATACCCTATTAAAACCTTATTGCTTTTAACGCTCGCCTATCCATTAGTTTGCACTTTTGGGATTGAGCGTGTAGGTGATTGTGATGTTCTCCACTGCCGTGAAGTGAATCATCATTCTCGTTGCTTCACTAAGCGTTATGGTTATTGAACTATCTGAACTGTTGCTAATCGGAATAGCAACAGAATCGGTATAGTAGAACCAAACAGCACCGTTAAGAGCGGAATTATCAGTGATTGTAAACGTAATACTTTCGTATTTTCCTTTAAGTTCTTCAAGGTTGCTGAAGAACAATTCATAATCATTGCACGTATTGCTTACCGTAATGGTGTTATCGGTATGCATAAATTGGCTTGTCCATTCGTTTCTGTTTGCATAAACATTATCGAATTTAACTTGTGCAACGCCGTCTTTGTCAAATGCAAGTCTAAGCGTAGAACCCGTGAAGTTGTTCAAATATCCGATTCCCGACAACGGGGCTTTGTTCTCGCCATCCCAACCAATCAACATGTTTCTCGTATTGCTGCCATTATAAATGGTTGCGAAATCGACAACTTTCAAAGTTCTTTGGCCTGCGCCGTTGCCTTGTCCAAAGTATTTTGCAAACCATTCGGCGTCGGACTCTGCGTATGCGTCATTACCTGCACTTACGGTATCGAGTACGAGTGTTCCGTTTTCATTTGCAATATAGACGTTGCTTGCAGATTTTGTCCAAGTAGTTGTTTCTTCACTCTTGAAAAATTCGATTGCAGACATCGCAATGTTAGACGATAAATTCGTGTTATTGATACTTACCGTCAAATAATCCGACGTATGTCCTTCCTTTGCAAATATCGAAAGGTCGATACGAACATCCGCTTCACTTCCGTTGTATTGTTTCCAATAATAATTCCACGGATCTCCGTTTGTTACCATTGTTATATTGCCGACTGTAGAACCGTCTTCTGCAACAGCAACAAGATGGAACTTCATGTGCGTATAACCTGCGAGCAATGCGTCGTCAATCAAGTTTCTTTGAATTGTGATATTGCCACTTGTGATGTTAACAACACTATTGTTTTCACCCCAAGAGTTAGTACCCCACGTGCCGAAACGGAAATAGTTCCAGAATCCACCTTCGGATTTCATTGTTGCGGCAAGTCTTGCTTCTGCTTCTGCAACAAGTTGTGCAAGGTTGGTCGTTGCAACTGTAACCACTGTGTCTTGCGTAATATTGCTGATTGTGTAAACATTGCCGTTTGCTTCAACCACTGCGCCGTTGTTTGCAGTTACGCTGTCAATGCGATAACCGTCTGCTGCAATGATTGTAAGGGTTACGCTTGCGCCGTTAAGACTGATTGCGGGAAGAGTTTCATCAACGGTAAAGCCTTCACCTTCAACGGTAACGTTGTACTCAACGTCAACTGCCGCAGTAGAGTGTGCGCTTATGGTGATTGTAACGTTTTTCGTAACACCCGAAATCGTGTAAACGTCACCTTCGTGTGTGATTGTAACATTTTCATCGTCAGCCGTTACGTTATCGATTGCCCAATCGGTGTTAGCCGTGATTGTGAAAGAAACAGTGCTTCCTTCATCAACTTGTTTGACGTATGCGTCCGCCGTGTAAGAACCGGATTCAACAAGCGTAACATTGTGACGTGATTTGTGCGTCTTGACTTCAAATGTTCCATCCGATGTTACATTGGAAACCGTGTAAACATCACCGTTTTTAGTTGCTTCAACTCCACCAAATTTTACAGAATCGATTGTATAACCATCAATTGCTTTGATAGTGAATGATACGCTTTCGCCATCATTGACTTCCGCATATGCATCGCCTGTGACCGTGTAACTCGCTCCGCTTCCGATTGACACAAAGTGTTTGTCGTTTTCTTCTTCGAAGCCGATGATTTCGATGTCAAGCGTGCAGTTGCCGTTTTCATTATCACCGGTTCTGCCGACAATCTTCATAAAGTTGCCGTCTTCACTAAAAGTGAAGCCATCGTAGTATTTGCTAAGGTCGAGTCTAAATGCAACGTCATATCCATTGTAAGCACCCCAATAGAAATCCCAACTGGGCATACTCGTGAAGCAAATATTGTCAATAACATTGCCTTCCGCCGTGCTGTTTGCTCTGATGCGAATGGTCATATATTTGAAACCTGCTGCTTTTGCATCTTCGATGAGAGTTTTTTGGAGCGTTACATTGCTTGAATTGAGTTTAACAACTTTGTTGTCTGCACCCCAATTGTTCGTGCCACAACCGCCGTGACGGAAATAATTCCAGAAGTTGCCTTCACTTGTTGTCATCGAAGCAAGTTTTGCTCTTGCTTCTTTCTTTGCGATTTCCGCTTGTGCGGCGTTATATTCTTCTTGTGTGTAGTAGGTAAACGCTACGTTGATAGTATCGGCAGCAGATTTACCTTGTCTACCTTCGGTATCAACTTTGGAGAATGCAATTTGTTTTTCATCGGTAAGTGCAAACAAGACCGTTTGACCTGAGCCGAGATTTGTAAATTCAACATTTTTCCCTTGTGCCGCATCATAGTATTGATAGATAAACGCCTCGCCGTCCTTTGTTGTGAACGTAGGAGCAATCTCAATATATCTTACATCGTCTGCATAGAGTTTTGATATATATGCTGCAGTAAGAGCGGGGGTGTTTGTCCACCAGTCATTGCCTGCGGGAACAACAATTTTTGCATTGGTAATGCGAGTTTGTTCGTCATTATAGGTCAATTCGACTGATTCTGCATAACCTTTGGTGAAGTTGGGATCTTCGACATATTCTTCGTGATATTCAAAGCCAATCGACGTCACTTCGACTTTACCGTCAAAGTTTCTGAGAATAAACGTTGAAGTACCGTTTTCTTCGATACGAAGTTTCAACGTATACGTTTCACCGTTATTCGGCGTAACACCAACATAGTTTACGGGATGCGTTGCTTCTGTGATGTAATCAATGCCCTTAACGTACCAAATGCCTCTGTTATATCCTTCGGCAGTCGAATTGTTGGTGCCTTGATCCAAAACTTTAATGGTTACGACAACGATATTGTTTTCACCTTTGTTTGCAGAAATATATTCTGCAGAAAGAATCGGATTTGAATCTACATATGCAGTACCTTCTGTGTAAACACCGCTCAAAGCGACTTTACCATCTTTGGTTGCGCTTACGTTTGCACCGCTCCAACCATAGTTGTTGACAAGAACGAGAGAATACTCTTTTGCGTATTCGGTCAATTCTTCATTGTTGCGATAGAATTTGATTGTGTAGGTGTAAGAACCTGCAACAGTCGGATTTGCCGTGAATTCATCATTGCCAAGGAAATACTTGACGGTAATTGCTTGTGCGCTGTTTGCACTCTTCACTGCTGTGGGAAGAACGAATTCTTCGCCGAGAAGGTATGCAAGTTCAGTCACGTCGGAAGTCATGAACGCAGGTGCTTGATTATCCGTAAGTGTGAGAGTCACAACTTTGAACGTGTCTTCAAACACGAGAACGAACGTGTGTTCGCCAAGTTCAAGACTTGCAAGGTAAGATGCCGCAAAGAAAGTGCCTTCTTTGTCAGAATTCCAAGACGCTTGTGCGGTTGTAACTGCAACAAGACCATTTTCGGAATCATATTTGAAAAGGTCGAAATCAACGCCTGCTTCGTATGCTGCAAGCATAACGGAAGTATTTGCAAGGTCGATGTTCATTGTCGATGCAACCGTGATTGCGGTTGAACCGGTAATTGTGATTTGAACGGTTTCTTCTCCAACGTTACCCATCTTATCGGTTGCCGTGAATGTCACGTTGTAGGATTGAATGTCATAGAAGCCGTAAGCATTCTTTGCAGGAACTGTTGCCACTTTGACGTTGACAGTCAATGCATTGTTCAAGGAGTCAACTGCGCTGATTTTGCCAACCAACGTATTGATAAATGCGTTAAGGTCAAGATTTTCAGACCAAGCAACTGCCTTAATTGCATCGCTTGCAACTGTGATTGTGGGTTCGCCGTAGATGTTCACCGTTGCGGTTTCGGTTACGGTTTCGTGTCCGACAAGTTTGTAAGTGATTGTGTAAGAGCCTGCTCTTGTGAAATCAACTGCGCTCAAATCTGCACTTACTTCGCAAGATTCGTTGTTGTAAACACCCGAAACGCCGGTCATATAATATGCAGCCGCTTTTTGCGCGTCGGTGATGTCTGCCAATTTAAGGTCGTAAACTCTCGTGGTGACTGCAACGTAATCTTGAAGTTTGACAACGTTTGCAACCGTGATAACGATGTTTGCAGTAACGTTTGCAACGGTGTATGTTCCGTTGACACCGGTCAAAGTAACGTCGCCGTTCTTCACCACTGCGTCTTTAACGGAGTAACCCGTCGCAGCATAAACTGTGAACGTGTAATCTTCGCCGTAAACCGCTTCGCTTTCACCTTCGACAGCATAACCTTCGCCCGTGGGAAGCGTAACGCTGAATTTGATTTTTGCAATCGTCGCGGTCAAAGTGATGTTGCTTTGAACGTTGTTGATTGTGTAAGAAACGACGTTGCCGTCAGTTGACGTTGCCGTCAAAGTTGCTTCTCCGTTTTTCACAACCAACGTGCTAACGTCATAGCCTGTTGCAACCGTAACGGTGAAAGTATAATTGCTTCCCGCCGTAACCGTCGTTTCGCCCGATGCCGTAAAGCCGTTTCCGCTCGGCAATGTTACCGTGTAAGTGTCCGGTGCGTTTTTCTTCACTCCCGTAACGGTAATAACGAGATTGCCGCTTACAGAGTTCACAACGTACGCATTGCCGGTCTTAACAACCGTGTTGCCGTTTACTTTTACCACCATATCGGTTCCGTTATAGCCGTTTGCGATGTTGACTTGGAAGGAATAATCTTCTCCTTCTTTTACACTCGCAGCACCGACCACGGTATAGCCTTCACCGGATGGAATCGATACAGAATATGTGGCTTTCTCGTCTTGCGGCGGAGCGTCGTTGTTGTTGCACGCGGCCAAACCGAGAGTGAGAACCAACACTATTGCTATAACGATCAAAAGTGCGCTGTTCCTTTTCATAATAATCTCCTTTATCTGGATTTTTTTGTTTTATATAGTATCTCTAAACAAGAGATTTATATATTATTATACAATAATATCATAGCACACTCTTTTCAAGAGATAAATAACATAT
>CAVKUX010000020.1:0-5099 GCA_963659595.1 Anaeroplasmataceae bacterium
AAAAATCCGCTACAAAATATTTGCAAAAAGTTTTTATATATAATATAATCCAAAACGAACCCGCATCGCGAAGGAGTGCATTCTGTTCCAATCGGAGGTTTGCGCGTCGAGTTCGCGAGAGGTAAAAACAATCTTAGGAGGACCTTATAATGGCCGTAACAACAATGAAAGCCTTGCTTGAAGCAGGCGTGCACTTCGGACACCAAACCAAACGTTGGAACCCGAAAATGGGCAAGTACATCTATGCAACGAGAAACGATATTCACATCATCGACCTTCAAATTTCCGTTGACCACGTCGAAGCCGCTTACCAATTCGTAAAGAGCGTCGTTCAAGAGGGCAAATCCGTCCTTTTCGTCGGCACGAAGAAACAAGCGCAAGACGCAATCAAACAAGAAGCAGAGCGTTGCGATATGTTCTATATCAACCAAAGATGGCTCGGCGGTACGCTCACCAACTTCAAGACCATTCGTACAAGAATCGATCGCTTGAACAAAATCAACCAAATGGAACTCATCGGCGAGTTCGAACTTCTTCCCAAAAAGGAAGTTTCCGCTCTCAAAAAAGAACGTGACGATCTCGAAAAGAATCTCGGCGGCATCAAGAATATGCGCACTTTGCCCGGTTGCTTGTTCGTAGTCGACCTCAAGAAAGAAGAGAACGCCGTTAAAGAAGCACGCAAACTCAACATCCCCATCGTAGCGGTAGTCGACACCAACTGCGATCCCGATCTCGTTGATTACGTCATTCCCGGCAACGACGACGCTATCCGCGCAATCCAACTCTTTGCTTCCATCATCGCAGACGCAGTCATCGAAGCAAAACAAGGCGAATCTTTCACCGCTGCGGCAAAAGAAGAAGTAACTGAAGAAGAAGTTGCTCCTCAAACCGAAACGGTTGTCGAAGAAGCACCCGTAGTAGAAGAGAAGGCTCTTACTCCCGAAGAAGCGCTTGAAAAAGCAATCGCAGAAAAGGAAGCACAAGAATAATTTATCCAAATATTCCGCACGCAGACGCATATCTGCGTGCGATTTCAAAAAAATAACAGGAGAATATATATGGCATTCACAAGCAAAGATGTTATGGAACTTCGTCAACGCACCGGCGTCGGTATGATGGACTGCAAAAAGGCTCTCGTCGCAACTGACGGCGATATGGAAGCGGCAATCGACTTTTTGAGAGAAAAAGGTATGGCAACCGCCGCAAAGAAAGAAGCGCGCATCGCTGCGGAAGGTATCGTTTATGCCGCAAGCAAAAACGGCAAATCCGTCCTTTTGGAAGTCAACTGCGAATCCGACTTCGTAGCAGGCGGTCCCGTATTCAAAGAGTACGTCGGCAAAGTTGCGGACTATATCCTCGACAACGCAAACGTAACCGTAGAGGACGTCGTTGCCGCTATGCAATCCGTCACCAACGAATACGTTATGAAGATGGGCGAAAAACTTTCCATCCGTCGTTTCACCGTTTACGAAGCAAACGACACGACCGTTGACACCTATATCCATATGGGCGGCAAAATCGGCGTTATGGTCGAAGCAAGCAAGGGCGCAAGCGAAGAAGTCGTACACGATGTCGCTCTTCAAATCGCCGCTGCAAACGCTCAATACGTTACTCGTGACGAAGTGCCTCAATCAGAAGTCGATCACGAAAAAGAAATCCTCAAAGCGCAAGCAATGAACGAGGACAGCAAAAAGCCCGAAGCAATCATCGAGAAGATGCTCGTGGGCAGAATCAACAAGTTTTACAAAGAGGTCTGCCTCACCGAACAAGTTTTCGTCAAGAATCCCGACATCACGATTGCTCAATACCTCAAACAAAACGGCGACGTCACCGTCATTCGTTTCACTCGTTACGCAATGGGCGAAGGTCTTCAAAAAAGAGAAGACGATTTTGTCGGCGAGGTTATGGCACAAGCACACCTCAACAAGTAAACACTTTGAAAAAGGAATGATTCGCTCATTCCTTTTTTTTAGACAAAACAGCATTTGAACAAGTTAGATGTTCAAAAAATAGGGTATAATCAATTATGGCACAAGAAAATTTGAAGTACAAACGCGTCATTATCAAACTGTCGGGCGAGGCTCTTGCTTGCGAAAACGGCACGGGTATCGACCCCGAAAAACTCACCTACGTTTGCAAGGAAATCGCAGACGTAAAGGCACTCGGCGTTGACGTCGGCATCGTCATCGGCGGTGGCAACTTCTGGCGCGGACGTCAGGCAGACGACAAAATGAACCGTTCGACCGCAGACCATATGGGCATGCTTGCAACCGTTATGAACGCTCTTGCGATTCAGGACAAACTCGAACAACTCGGCGTACCCGTAAGAGTGCAAACCGCGCTCACGATTACAAAAGTCGCAGAACCGTACATTTTGCGCAAGGCTATTCGCCACTTCGAAAAGGGCAGAATCGTCGTGTTTGCGTGCGGCACCGGCAATCCGTATTTCTCGACTGACACGGGCGCGGCGTTGCGTGCTTGCGAAATCGGCGCGGACGCGCTTCTTCTTGCCAAAAACGTCGACGGCGTTTACGATTCCGACCCCAAACTCAATCCGTCCGCAAAGAAATTCACAGAAATTTCATATATGGAGGTCATATCCAAAGGACTCAAAGCGATGGACACAACCGC
Organism: Anaeroplasmataceae bacterium; assembly: GCA_963659595.1. GTDB lineage: Bacteria > Bacillota > Clostridia > Christensenellales > CAG-917 > CAG-475. Next base: position 2,632 of record CAVKUX010000020.1, read on the forward strand.
CATCACGATGTGTATGGACAACGATATCCCCATCGTATGCTTTGCTCTGATGGAAAAGGATAGCATTAAGAATGCTGTGTGTGGGGTGAATACCGGCACTATCATTCATTAAAAAAACGCGCTATTTGGCGAATAACTGCGGCAGAGGCACTTGTCTGTCAACTCATTTACGCTTAGTAAATTAGGTTTGCCATTCAAGTGCCTCTTTCTTGTTCTTCATCCAAATATCGCGTTTTTTTATTTTGTGTATTGTATTTTACTAAAACATTTAATAATATTTCGGGTGTGGGGTGTAACCCCACCCACAATTATTAATTATTCATTATTAATTAATGATTAATTGGCTATTGCGTTATTTACTTTCTTTTGCTATAATATTTACAATATTCATAATATGGAGGACAAAGTATGTCTTACGGTATTGACGAAGTCGATCTTATCTTCGATGAAATGAATGAAAAAATCGACAAAACAATGCAGAACTATATCACCGAATTGCGTTCAATTCGCGCAGGCAGGGCAAATCCGCATATCCTCGACAAAGTCGTCGTCGATTATTACGGAACGCCTACGCCTATTAACAATATGGCAAACGTTTCCGTTCCCGAAGCACGTCTTTTGGTTATTTCGCCTTGGGATAAATCTCAACTTAAAGCAATCGAAAGAGCGATTCTTGCCGCAAACGTCGGTATCAATCCCAACAACGACGGTCACGTTATTCGCCTCGTTTTCCCCGAACTCACCGAAGAGCGCAGACGTTCCACAGTCAAGGAAGCGAAAACTCTCGTCGAGGAATCCAAAATCGTCATGAGAAACGCTCGTCGCGACGCTATAGACGAACTCAAAAAGATTCAAAAAGCGTCCACGATCACCGAAGACGATTTGAAGAACTACACCGAAGACGTGGATAAAAATCTTGCCAAAAACACCGACGAGGTGGACAGACTCTTCAAGGAAAAAGAGCAGGAGATTCTTTCCATCTGATGGGTGCGAAGCATATCGGATTTATTATGGACGGAAACGGCAGGTGGGCGGTTGCTCACGGTATGTCGCGCCAAGAGGGCTACGCTCACGGGCTTGTGGCTCTTTATAAGGTTGCAAAAAGGTGCAGCGAGCGCGGCGTGGAAGCGGTTTCCGTCTACGCTTTGTCAACGGAAAACTTAAACCGTCCGCAAGTCGAACTCGATTCCATATTCAAAGTCGTCGAAAAATTCAATCTGACCTACGACGGCGAATACAAGATTTCGTATATGGGCGACTTCAACAGCCTCGACGACAAACTTGCGTATTCTATCGAGCAAGTCGAGGAAAAAACTCGCGATAATAAGGGAATGTGGCTCAATATCGCGTTCAATTACGGCGCGAAAGCGGACATTTTGCATGCGGCGAAGGTTGCGTACGACCACGGCGAGTTTTTGGAAGATACGTTTGAAAAGCATCTTTCCTCGTCGCATCTTCCGCCTCTCGACATTGTCGTGCGAAGCGGCGGCGAAATGAGATTGTCCAACTTTATGCTCTATGAAGCGGCGTATGCGGAACTTATGTTCCTCGATAAACTCTGGCCGGATATGGACGAGGACGACGTTGACAAAATTCTCGACGACTTCGATAAGCGTGTGAGAAAATTCGGAAAATAACGGATTTTGTGCGAATTGCGGCAAAATCCGATTTTCGTTTGTGATTAGATATTCTTGTAGGCGGTTTGCCGTCTGCAAAGCGCGCGTTTTGCACATTTTGCAAGCGAACGCGCTATGAGGTGCTTATGCTGAAAAGAACGATAACTGCGCTCGTACTTCTGTTTTTCGTCGCCGGATTTTTGGTTTGCGGCTATTTCAAAAGCCCGATTTTTGTGGATATGCTGATTTTGCTTTTCTTGGCAGGGTCGGTTTTCGAAATGTACAAATGCTTCAAGGACGCAGGCTACAAGATGTTTGCCGCTCCCGTCGTTTTGATGTTGGTTGCGGCGTATCCGGTGTATTACACGATGCAACGCTTTGTCGGCGCAGGCGCAACGAACACGAGCGCAGGCATTCAAGGTTTACTTATGGTACTTCTTGCAAGTTCAATGCTTGCGCTTACGATTTTCACGTTCAAACCCGCAAAACACACTCAAAAGGAAGTTGACGAGGCAAAAGAGCAGGGCATCAAACTCGAACTCGATTCGCCAAAAACGTGCGAACTCAAAGATTTGCTCGCAAACATTTTCATTCTCGTATATCCGACGCTGTTCCTTATGAGCGCGTGGATCGTGAGTTACAAATACAGCGCGTTGTTTGCCGTTCCGTATGCGATTTTGGTGCCGATCATCGGAAGCGATACGTTTGCGTACTGGTTCGGCTCTATGATAGGCGGCAAGAAACTTTGCCCCAAAATCAGCCCTAAAAAGACGATTGCGGGCGGCGTCGGCGGTCTCGTCGGCGGTATGGTCGTTTCTATGCTGTTCTGGCTTCTTTTCGAGATGTTTGCCG
>CAVKUX010000020.1:5109-20497 GCA_963659595.1 Anaeroplasmataceae bacterium
CACGGCGTTCTTTGCGCACGACATAAGCGGTTGGCAATGGAAAAGTGCGCTCGTGTACCTTGCGATAGGTCTTATTTGCGGCGCGATAAGCGAACTCGGCGACCTTGCCGCCTCGCGTATCAAACGCGCGCTCGGCATAAAGGATTACGGCAAGATTTTCCCCGGACACGGCGGTTTTATGGACAGAATCGACAGCGTTATGTACTGCCTTGTCGTGCTACTCGTGGCGTTCTCTTGTATTTACGGTTATTGATTCTTTCATACGGATTTAATAATCGACGGTTAAACTGATAATGCAATCGCAGTCGATTGCATTCACAAAGGCAATAAAAATCCGCAAAAGACTTCAAATCTCTGCCTATGCGGCGCGCGGATTTTAAGGATAAAATGAAAACGATCACAATACTCGGCAGTACGGGCTCTGTCGGCAGACAGGTGCTTGACTCGATTTGCGCACACCCCGACGCTTTCAAGGTCGTCGGGCTTTCGGCTTATACCAACGAATCGCTTTTGCGCGAACAAATCGAAAAATTCAATCCCACTCATTACTATTTCCCGAACGGTGCGGTTGAAGTGCAAAGTTCGCTCTTCGATTTTTTGGAAGACGACAAAACATCCAAATGCCTTTCCTCGCTTGAAGAACTTGCGAGCATTCCGTCGGATATAGTTGTTTTGGCGGTGACGGGAATAGCGGGGCTTTGGGCTGCGGTTGCCACGCTTAAGCGAGGCGGAACACTTGCGATTGCAAACAAAGAGACGATTGTATGCGCAGGTCGCCACCTAAAATTTCTCGAAAAGAAGTACGGCGGAAAGATTTTGCCGCTCGACACCGAACATTCCGCAATTTTCTCCTGCCTTAGAGGCGAAGACAAAAAGTGCGTCAGAAGTCTCGTTCTGACTGCAAGCGGCGGCGCGCTTCGCGACGTTCCCACAAGTCAACTTGCAAAAGTCAAGGCGGAGGACGCATTGAAACACCCCGTATGGAATATGGGCAAAAAGGTCACAATCGATTCGGCAACGCTGTTCAACAAGGGGCTTGAAGTCATTGAGGCGATGCGCCTTTTCGAAGTGGAAGCAAAGGACGTGAAAGTGGTTATGCACAGAGAAAGCATTGTCCATTCGCTTGTCGAATTTACCGACGGCGGTATGAAAGGCTTGCTTTCCGTGCCGGATATGAGGCTTGCGATAGAAACCGCGCTTTATTATCCCGAACACGGCAAAGACAGCGTTGCGCCGCTCGACCTTGCAAAACTCGGCTCGCTTTCTTTTTCCGCACCCGATTACGACAGATTCCCGTGTCTTAAAATCGCAATAGACGCGGCAAATGCGGGCGAGGGTGCATGCATTGCGGTATCCGCCGCAGACGAAGTGCTTGTCGATGAGTTTTTGAAAGGAAAAATCAAATATCCCGAAATCGCATCCGCGCTTTCAAAAGTATTTGCGAAATTCAAGAAGGTCGGAAACGTCGAAATGGAAGACGTTCTTGGCATAGACGAGCAAGCAAGAAAATACACTTATTCTGTGATAGGAGTGAAATAGTGTTCTTAATTTGCGCAACGGCAAGCGAAGTTTTCACATATATCGGCTACGTCATCGTAGCCGTTCTTGCGCTTATGGCGATGATTGTCATACACGAACTGGGACATTACACCGCAGGCAAATTGCTCGGATTCAAAATCGACGAGTTCGCGATAGGTTTCGGACCTGCAATCATCAAAAAACGCAACAAAAAGACGGGCGAATTGTTCACGCTTCGTCCCTTTCCCATAGGCGGATTTTGCGCTTTTCACGGCGAGGACGCAGAAGGCGCAATGGTTGACGAAAACGGAAATCAGGTCAAGGACGAAAACGGAAATATCGTAAAAGACCCCGACGCGTTCAACAATCAAAAGGCTTGGAAACGCCTCATCGTGCTGTTTTCGGGCGCGTTTATGAACTTTTTGAGCGCAATCGTCATCATCACGATTTACTTTACCGCATACGGACAGTTGCTCCCGAATGTCGTGAGCGTGCATAATACCGCAACGTATCAAAACGTTTTTCAAGAGGGCGACGTCATCCTCAACATAAACGGAAAGCAGGTCAACATCATGCTTCAAGAGGACTTGGACAATGCGTTCAAGGATTTGTCGGACGATTCTTACTTCTGGGTTTTGAGAGACGGAAAACGCATGAAAGTGAATGCGCAAAAGGTATACTACAATCCCTTTGACGAGGACGACTTCATATATTCGGTAAACGGAAACAAACTCGAAACCCCGATTTTGGCAAGCGCGCTCGGACAGTACGCAGAGCAAAGCGGAATCGACCAAACGCAAAAAATTACGCTTGTCGTAGTCAAATACGGCGAGGACGGCAAAATTGCGGAACAGAGTTCTATGAGCGTTCAAAAAGGCGTTGTCGAGGACGATCCCGACGGATTTTTCGCTTACGGATTCGGCATTACTCGCAGTCTAACGCGCGCAAAACTCCCGTTTTTCCTCGCTTTCGGCAGAGCGTGGGGATTCAGTTTCTTCATCGTATTTAAGATTCTTGCCTCGCTCGGCGCATTGATAACCGGGAAAACAGGAATAGAAAGCGCAGGCGGTACGATTACGACAATCAAAATGATGGCGCAGGTGTCCTCGCTCGGATTTGACAGTTTTCTGTACGTTGTTGCGATTATCTCGGCAAACCTTGCTGTTATGAATCTATTGCCGTTTCCTGCGCTCGACGGAAGCAGAATGCTGTTTACGCTGATTGAAATGATATTTAGAAAACCAGTACCGAGAAAAATCGAGGGCATAATCCACACGGTTGGACTCGTTCTCTTGATTGTGCTTGCGGTTTTCCTCGACATATTCCATTTGGTGAAAGGATAAAAGGGATAAATTATGACAGAACGAAAGAAAACCAGACAAGTTTGCGTAGGAAACGTGAAAATCGGCGGCGACGCGCCTATAACCGTTCAATCTATGCTTAACACAAAAACGACGGGTATCGAAGGCTCGCTTGCGCAGATAAACGCGCTTAAAGCGGTCGGTTGCGACCTCATTCGCCTTGCGGTGCCCGACGAGGATTCGGCAAGAGCGTTCGGCATAATCGCAAAAAAGTGCGGTTTGCCGCTCATTGCGGACATACATTACAACTACAAACTTGCGCATATGGCACTCGACGCAGGCGCAAAGAAAATCCGTATGAATCCCGGCAATATGCGCGATTTTTCGCAAATCAAACCGCTTGCTCAAAGAATGATAGATATGGGCGTACCCGTGCGTGTGGGCGTGAACGGCGGCTCGCTCGACCCCAAATACAAGGGAATGGACGAGGCTCGCGCACTTTGCGAGAGTGCGCTCGAATGCGCAAACGTTTTTGAAAGCGTGGGGATGAAAGACATAGTGATTGCAATCAAGCACTCGGATACGCTTCTCAACATAAAGGCAAACAGAATGTTGTCGGGAATGTGCGATTATCCGCTTCACATCGGCGTGACGGAAGCAGGCACGCTCCGCACGGGGCTTGTCAAGTCGGCAATCGGCATAGGAACGCTTCTTAGCGAGGGGATAGGCGATACCATTCGAGTTTCGCTTTCAACAAACGTTTGTGAAGAAGTGCTTGCAGGCAAAAAGATACTTCAAACGCTCGGACTTCGCAAAAACGCCGTAGAAGTGGTTGCTTGCCCGACTTGCGCAAGAACGGAAATCGACGTCGAAGGACTTGCAAACAAAGTGGAAGAGATGACGGCAGGGATAAACAAGCCGCTCAAAATATCCGTTCTCGGCTGTCCGCTCAACGGAATAGGCGAGGGTGAACACAGCGACCTCGGCATTGCGGGCGGAAAAGAGAAGAGCGTGATATTGCTTCACGGCAAGATTTACAAAACCGTGCCAAGTGAGAATCTTATGTATGAATTTGAAGAAATCTTGCAAGATGTTTTATCAAATTGAACAAAATATAGAATACTTTCGACAAAAATCGCGAGGGTTTGTATGGCTACAAAGTTTTTTGAAGAATTTACGATAAGAAGCAAAGGCGAGTTTCCGATGCTCAAACTTAACAGCGCGACCTACTATAAGGACAAAAGAGAGTTGGTGGTTAAGTTCATTATTTCCGCATTCGAGGTGCGTTCTTTCGACGAGGAGAGCAAAAAGAGGGTGCAATCCATCATCGAACAAATGTTTTCGGGCGTTTCGGTGAGCGTGCAGTACATAAGAACTTATGCGGATAACAACGTCGTAAAAAATAAGGTTTCGGAGTTTTTCAACCGCACCAATCAAATGATTTTCAGGCGCATAAACGACGATACGCTCAAAATCGAAGTGGGCGACAACGACATAGACGTTAAGTTCGTCTTCGATACGCCTACGTACAAACTTCTGACTGCGGGGGATTTGCTTGCAAGGCTTGAGGAATATCTCGATTGTTCATTTAATCAAAACATCGACATAATAGCCGAAGAAAGCCTCTATTCAGACCAAAAAGAGGAAGAATTGGATATGCATATCGACACTACGTTGCGAGCGGATTCGTCGTTGCGACTTGTGAGCGCGAGAGTGGGCGAAAAAGTGTATTCGAGAGGCAAAATAGACGGTATTTCGCAAATGCCCAACTACATCGTTGACGTAAAAGGAGCGTGCGACAATATCGTTTTGTGCGGAAAAATATCGCAAATCGAGAAAAAATCCTACAAAAACAAGAAATATAATCCCGACGACCCCAAGAGCGGTGCCGAAACATTGCCGTTTGTAAAATTCGCTCTCGACGACACGACTGCGAGAATCGAGGGCGTGAGTTTCGTGGGAAAGGATGAAGACGCGGACAAAATCGTTGCGCTAAAAGAGCAAACGCAAGTCATATGTATGGGCAAGGTGACATGGTCGCAGTATTCGGGAGCCTGGTCTTTTCAAGTGAACGCAATGTTCGAGGCTGACATCGATTTTGACAGCATTCATCTCAAATCCGTCAAACCGTTGCCCGAAAAATACACGACGATTATGCCGCAAAAATACGTCGATATGTCGGAAAAGACCTTATTAGATGCTGAAAAACCGACAAAGGTTATAAGCGATTATTTCAAGAACAAAACCTTTGTCATATTCGACCTCGAAACCACCGACTTGAAGACGGAAGTTGCCGAGATTATCGAACTTGCGGCGTTGAAAGTGGTGAACGGCGTGCCTACCGAAACTTTCCAAACGCTCATAAAACCGCTTGCGCCGATTCCCGAAGAGATAACGAATATCACGCATATTTCAAACGCCATGGTGCTCGACGCGCCGAACGTCGAGAGCGTGATTCCCGACTTTTTCAAGTTTGCGCACGGCTCGATTCTTTGCGGACACAACATAGCAGGTTACGATTTTCACATCCTTTCGAGAATCGGAGAAAAGAACGGATATGTTTTTGGCAACGAACTATGCGACACGCTGTTGCTTGCAAGGCGTTATCTTACCGAACTTCCCAATTGCAAACTGGAAACGATATCCAAAGCATACGGAATTTCGCACGAAAACTCGCACCGTGCTATGAGCGACGTGTACGCCACATTCGGCGCGCTCGAGGAAATTGCAAAGAGAATGTGAAACTCTAATTCCGACAAAAACATCGCATAAGAACGTATAACTCGATTGAAAAAAATGGTTGCAAGAGCGAGAAATATTAAAATATATAAATATATTTTGCGATATCGGCATAAAACGCTTGCAATGCGCGTTTTTGTGTGATAGTATGTAAATACGATAGTAAAACCTTTACTTGAGTGAGCGACGGCTCACTCTTTGTTTTAAAAGGGACGATTCGACAAAAATCGTTTTGAAAGAGGTGCTTATATGGCAAACGAAATTGCGGAGGAAGTCCGCCAAAAGGTGAAGAATCTCGCTCTCGAAGCGGCAAGCGAGGCTGACGAGAATATCGAACTTGTGGACGTTGCGTTCTACAAACAGTACGGCAAACTCACCGTCGAGGCTCTCATTTGGAAAAAGAAAGGAATCGACCTCGACGACTGCGAAAATGTGCATAATCTGCTTTCGGAAAAACTCGATTCCATAGACGAGTACTTCGACGACGATTACATTTTGAACGTTTCCTCGCAGGGTCTTGACAGAAAAATCGTGACAGACGACGATTTTAGGCGCGCGCTCGACACCGAAATCGAGGTTTTCGACCAAAACAAGAAAAAATCGCGCGGAACGCTTTTGAGTTTCGACAATGACAACATCGTGATAAAAACCGACGGAAAAAATCCGAAGGAAGCTAAAATACAAAGAAATTTATTGACCAAAGTACAACCGTACGTCAGGTTTTAGGAGGACATTACAATGATAAACAAAGAGTTCTTTCAAGCATTGGACGATCTCGAAAAGGAACAACGCATTCCCAAAGAGTCAATGATTGAATCCATCGAAGCAGGGCTTGTGTCTGCGTACAAAAAAGAATACGGCTTTGCAAGTCAGATTTCCGTTCGTCTCAACGAGGAAAAAATGACCTACAAAGTTTACGCGCACAAACTTGTCGTAGACGAGGTCGAAGACGAGGAATCTCAGATTTCTCTCGAAGACGCGCAAGACATCGACAAAAAGTACAAAGTCGGCGACGTGGTCATCGAAGACATCACGCCGAAGGACTTTTCTCGTATCGCCGCGCAAACCGCAAAACAAGTCATCTTGCAACGTATCAACGACTATAAGAAGGAACTCGTTCTCAACGAAATGAGCGAGCGCACGGGCGAAATCCTCAGCGCAATCGTCAGAAGAAAGGAAGGAAACACCGTCTATGTCGAAATCACCGGCACTCAAATGGAAGGCGTTATGATGCAACAAGACCAAGTTCCCACCGAAACTTACAACGTAAACGATGTCATCAAGGTGTACGTCAAGAAGATTCGCGACGGTTTGCACGGCGCGCAAGTTGTGGTGTCGAGAAGTTCGGCAGGTTTCGTTCGCAGACTTTTTGAACTCGAAGTTCCCGAAGTCAAGGCTGGACTCGTCAAAATCAACAGCATTGTTCGCGAAGCGGGATTCCGCACCAAACTCGCAGTGTCCAGCGAAGATCCAAACGTCGACGCAGTCGGAAGTTGCATAGGCAACAAGGGCGTGAGAGTCAACGCCGTCGTTGCCGAACTCGGCGGCGAAAAGATTGACGTCATCGAATATTGCGACGATCCTATCGAATATATCGCTCGCGCGCTTTCGCCTGCGCAAGTGCTTATGGTTTCCATCAACGAGGAAGAAAAGAACGCAAAGGTCATCGTTCCAGACGAGAAACTCTCGCTTGCAATCGGCAGAAGCGGTCAGAACGCGCGTCTTGCGGCAAAACTTACAGGCTGGAAGATAGACGTCAAGCCATATTCCTCGCTCAAAGTGGACGAGCAAAGCGAGCAAGAAACGCAAGGTGAATAAAATGTCCTATCCTAAGAACACCCGAAAATGCGTCGTGTGCAAAGAACACGCCGACAAGTCCGAAATGTTGAGATTCGTCAAAGACAAGGACGGAAAAGTGTTTCTCGACCGCTCGCAAAAAGCTGACGGCAGAGGAGTTTGGGTGCATAAGAAAGAGGACTGCATACAAAAACTTATCAGAAAAAAGGCTCTCAACGCCGCATTCAAATGCAACGTCGGCGACGAGATATACGGTGAGATAAATGAGTAAAATCGGTGCTTATATCGGACTTGCGCAACGCTCGGGTTCGGTGCTATATGGCGAAGATATCATTTGCGAGAAGAAAAACCTCGCAAAAGTCGTGCTCGTTTCATCGACCGCAACGGATAAGTACAAGGAAAGGATATTGAAGAAGATGAGTTGTCCCGTGTATATCGTGGACGGTCTTGGCGAGGCTCTGCACCGCGAGGGAGTCAACGCTATCGCCATAACTAACGACAATCTCGCAAAAGCGGTTGTCGGTGTATTGAGGTGAATATGCCCGAAAACAAAAAAGAAACAAACGTCGATTCCGTAAAAATGCTCGGCGAGTACAAGGCTACGAAACTTGCCGAACTTTCAGAAAATATCTCTCGTCAAAAATCGAGAGCAGCCGTGATTATGGCTTCTATCAGGGCAAAACGCGACGAACTCGTGCAAAAAGCAGAGCAACTCGAAAAAGCAAAAGAGGAAGCAAAAGCGGTTGAAAAGGCAAAGTCCGCTGAAATCGAAAACAAGGTCGAACAGGAATCCGAAAAAATTGTCGAAAACGTAAAGGCGCAAGAAACGCCCGCCGTCGAGCCGAATGTTGAGGTAAAGGCGGAAGAGAAAGTCGAAAAAGAAGTCGCTTCCGAAAGAGAATCCTCTTCCGTTAAAGCCGACGAAAAGGCGGAAAAGAAATCTCAACAAAAGCAAGACGCGAAAAAGCAAGAGGAAACGAACAAACCTCACGTTACCGTCGTTCCCAAAACGCCTTTTGAACTTGCACAAGAGAATCCCGAAATTTTGCCAAACGGCGAAGTGCGCAGAATTTATGTTCCGCCAACACCCAAGCCGAAAGTCACGACAAGAGTGTTCGGACAAGGCGGCTATCAGCAACCGCGCGGACCCAAGCCCCAGCAGAGCGGATATCAAGGTCAAAGACCGCAAGGACAAAATCAAGGTCAAAACGGTCAAAGACGCACGTCGTCGCAAAGCGTTGTCAACGCCGCGCAGCAATTTCCTCCTAAACCTGCTGCGCAAAAGGGCAAGGGCGGCAAACAAAACTCAAATAACGGTTCGAGCAAGTTCGACGATAAGTCAACGATGAACAAACGCACGCTTATGAAACGCGGCTATCTCGTTGACGACAGAATTTCCTACGACGAGGACGGCGAAGCAATCGTTCGCAACTACAAGGTCAACAAAAACAGAGGCGGTGGCAACAGCGCAACAGTTATAATCGAAAACGCGGTTATAACCACCGACCCAGTTTCAATCAAGACTTTGAGTGAAAAAATCGGCAAATCCGCCGCTGAAATCGTCAAAACGCTGTTCGTTCTCGGCATTATGAAGACAATCAACGACAGTATCGACTTCGCTACGGCGGAACTCGTTGCCGATGAATTTAAGATTAAACTCGAATACAAACCCGACGTGACGCTCGAGGATACGCTCACCGCGCAACTCGAAGTTGACGACGTCGAGGAACTCGAAAATCTCGTTCCTCGTCCGCCTATCGTCACGATTATGGGTCACGTCGACCACGGCAAAACTTCGCTCCTCGACTACATCAGAAAGTCGAACGTTACCGGCGGAGAAGCGGGCGGCATCACGCAGCATATCGGCGCATACACCGTGTCGCTCAACGGGAATCCCATAACTTTCCTCGACACTCCCGGTCACGAAGCGTTCACGTCCATGCGTGCGCGCGGCGCGCAAGTTACGGATATTGCGATTCTGGTCGTTGCGGCGGACGACGGCGTTATGCCGCAGACGCTCGAAGCAATCAGCCACGCAAAACAAGCAAAAGTGCCTGTCATCGTCGCTATGAACAAGATGGACAGAGCGGGCGCAAATCCAGACAAGGTGCTTTCGCAACTCGCAGAAAACGGCGTTACCCCGGAAGAATGGGGCGGCGATACGCCTGTCGTGCGCGTGTCTGCCAAAACCGGTATGGGCGTTGAAGATTTGCTCGAACAAATCCTCGTCCGCGCCGAAGTCGAGGAATTGCGCGCAAATCCCGACAGGAGTGCAAGAGGTACGATTATCGAAGCAAAACTCGACAAAGGTTTGGGCAAAATCGCAACTATCCTCGTTCAAACGGGTACGTTGCATGTCGGCGACAACGTCGTCGCAGGCACTTGCACGGGTAAAATCCGCGCTATGATTGACGATAAGGGCAGGAAGGTCAAGAAGGCAGGTCCTTCTATGCCCGTTTCCGTCACCGGTTGGGACGACGTTCCCGAAGCGGGCGACAGAATCGACGTCGTTGCTGACGAGAAGTTTGCACGAGAACTTGCTGAAGAGAGAAAACTCAAACTCGCCGCAAGCAAAACCGAATCAACGTCCGTTTCCCTCAACGACTTGTTCGATAAGATCTCAAAAGGCGAACTCAAGTCCGTCAAACTCATCATCAAAGCGGATGTTCAAGGCTCGGTCGAGGCGGTCAAACAATCTCTTGCCAAACTCGGAAACGACGAAGTCAATATCGACATCATCCACTCGGCTGTAGGCGGAATCAAAGAGAGCGACGTTTTGCTTGCGGAAACTTCAAACGCAATCATCATCGGCTTCAACGTTCGCCCCGACAACAACGCAAAACAACTCGCCGCACAAAAGAATATCGACATCAGATTCTACAACATCATTTACAACGCAATCGAGGATATCGAAAAGGCGGTCAAGGGCATGCTCGATCCCAAGTTCAGAGAGGTCGTTCTCGGCTCTGCGGAAGTGCGTGAATTGTTCAAAATCAGCGGCGTCGGAACCATCGCAGGTTGCCACGTCGTCGACGGCAAAGTCGTCCGCGGTGCGCAAGCGCGTCTTATCAGGAACGGAAAAGTGGAGTATACAGGCGAAATCGCTTCCTTGCGTCACGGCAAAGACGACGTCAAGGAAATGGCAAAGAACTTCGACTGCGGCATAATGCTGTCCAACTTCCAAGACGTCAAAGTGGACGACGTAATCGAAGCGTTTACGATGGAGAAAACAAATGAAGATTAAGATGGAACGAGTCAACTCGGAACTCGCCAGACAAATCACCAAAATCATTGCCGAAGACATCAAAGACCCCCGTCTTCACAATGCAATAGTCGGCGTGACCAAACTTTACACCACGCCCGACCTTAAATACGCAAAGGTGTATTTGTCCATATATGCGGCAAGCGACGAGGAAAGACAAGAGGCATACTACACGATTTGTCGCTCCAAAACGTTCATCCGCAATATGCTCAAAGACAGCGTGCAAATCCGTCTTCTGCCCGAACTCAATTTCATAATAGACGACAGCGTCGACTACAGTATAAAAATCGACGAAATACTCAACAAAATCAAAAAACAGGACGAGCAAAGGACGATTGCAAACACCGACGAGGAACAATGAACGATATTCTTCAAGAAATCTCCAAAAGAATAAATCGCTCGGACGATATTGCGCTTTATTGTCACACGAAACCCGATTGCGACGCTTTGGGCAGTATGCTCGCGCTCTACGTCGCACTCAAAAACAAGGGCAAAAAAGTTTCGGCATATTGCGATTCGCCAGTTCCAGACAAATACAAATCTCTGTTCAAAAGCGAAGATATCGCTTTTCCGCAAAAAAAAGTCCACGACCTTGCAATCGGCATAGACGCAAGTTCGATTGACAGGCTCGGGCAGTGTATGAAGTCGTTTTTGTCGGCTAAAACGCAGATTGTCATCGACCATCACAAATCTTTTGAAAGATACGCATCGCTTTGCTACGTTGACGATACGGCAAGCGCGTGTGCGGAAATCGTTTTTCAACTGCTCAAATCTATGAAAGCAATCGATGTGAACGTTGCAAAACTGCTCTTTTGCGGTATTGTGACGGACAGCGGTTGTTTTTCTTATTCCAACACCACAAAACGCACTCACGAAATTGCGTGCGAATTGCTTGAATACGACTTCGACGCAAGCGAGGCGATTTATCGGGTGTATAGAAGCGTCACTTCAAACAAATTCGATTTGAAAAGCCGTGCGCTTGCGAATGCAAAATTTTTCGAGAACAAGCAAATCGCTTTGATTTGCTTCACGAAAGAGGATTTTGCTGCGACAAACACGACTTGCGACGATACCGAAGGCATTATTAGCGAACTTATCGACGTGGATTGCGTGAAAGTCGCATATGCGCTATCGCAAGTCGGCGAAAAAAACTTCAAACTGAGCGTCCGAACAAAAGAACCCGTCGACGCGTCGGACATTGCGATGACTTTTGGCGGTGGCGGACATAAATTCGCTTCGGGTTGCCGAGTCAACGGCTATCTCGAAGATATAACCGAAAAACTCGTAAAACTCGCAAAAGACAGAATCTAACAGGGTATTTTGTCAAAAATTACAATTTGAATCGGATATGAAAGGCTTTGTCAACATCAACAAACCATACGGTATGACTTCAAGCGACGTCGTTGTCAAAGTGCGCGGAATTCTGCGCAGAGCCAGCGGCGAAAAGCAAAAAGTCGGACATCTCGGCACTCTCGACCCCATAGGTACGGGTGTTTTGCCGATTGCCGTCGGAACTGCGACAAGGCTTTTCGATTATATGCAGCAAAAAGTCAAAATTTATCGCGCAACGTTCGTTTTCGGCGAAACTACCGACACGCTCGATTGTACGGGTAAGGTCGTAGAAAAGAGTTCGGTTATACCGTCAAGAGAACAAATCGACGAAGCCGCAAAAAATATTGTAGGCGAAATCGACCAAATTCCGCCGCAGTATTCGGCAAAATCCGTCGGCGGCGTAAGGGCATACGACTTGGCTCGCAAGGGCGTTCAAGTCGATTTGAAACCGAAAAAAGTGACCGTATATTACGTCAAAACGGTTGATTGCGATACAAACGGCACGCCGTATACGCTCAAAGAAAACGAGTATGCGTTTGAAATCGCATGTTCGAGCGGAACGTATATTCGCTCGATAGCGCGCGATTTTGCCGCCTCGCTCGGCACGCTCGCTTATATGTCGTCGATATGCAGAGTAAGAAGCGGCGACTTCGAAATCTGCGATTCGGTCTCCCTCGAAGATTTTGAAAAAATGCCGTTAGAATACTTAAAACCGATGGATTGCGCATTGAAAAGTTTTCAAAAGGTGCAAATCGACTATACGCAAAAGGGTAAGGTTTTGAACGGTGTAAGCATAAGAATCGACGATTTGCCGCTTGGCGATTTCGTCGTCGAATGTGACGGCGAAGTTCTCGGCATAGGCGAGTGCGCAAACGGTTTGCTACATATGAAAACGAGGCTGTGAAAATATGAAAATCCTCGACTTTGAAAAACAATACGATTTCCCCGTTGCGCTTGCGCTCGGTTTTTTCGATTGCATTCACAAAGGGCATCAAAAACTTTGCGAGCGTGCAATCGACTATGCCAAAGCAAACGGAATCGAAAGCGCACTTTTGACGTTCTCAAACGATCCGAATGTCCTTTTCGATGGCGAAAAGCAAATGTTTTGCTTTTCCGATCGCGTAAAGGTGCTTGAAAAGTGCAACTTGGACATCGTTATCGCCGCCTTGTTCGACGATAAGTTTGCAAATTTGGCACCCCTCGATTTTCTTGATGAGTTGACGTCGAATTTCAATGTCAAAGCAATTTTTGTCGGTGCGGATTATACATTCGGCAAATTTGCGGCAGGGAACGTCGATTTGCTTGGCAAGTATTGCAATGACAAGGGCATTCCGCTCTGCGTAGTGCCTTTTGAAACGTCTGACGGCATGAAAATTTCAACGTCGAAACTTAAAGCGTTCGTGAAAAACGGTCAGGTCGACAAACTCAACGAATATCTCGCTTTGCCGTATTTTATGAGCGGTGAAGTGTTGCATGCACGCCACAAAGGCACTTCAATGGGATTTCCGACAACCAACATCGCTCAAAACGAATCTCGTTTGCAACTCGAAAACGGGATATATGCGACTTTTTGCGAGGTTGACGGCAAAATTTTCAAATCTATGACAAACGTTGGCACAAAACCCACTTTTTCGGATAATTCCGTGTCGGTTGAAACGTATATTATCGATTTTTCGGGGAACTTATACGGCAAAACAATAAGCGTGTATTTCATTGAAAAAATGCGCGACATTGTCAAATTTGCAACTCAACTCGAATTGAAAGCGAAACTCGACCGCGATGAAGTCAATGCAAACAATATCCTCGACAATTTCGAGCGTAATCACTCCGATAGTTTGCTTTTTAGAGGTGACAAATGATAAATAAACGTGACATAGCATTGTTCGGACCGTCCGGACACGACGAACAGTTTGCCAAAGACGGATTGACCGCAACGCTTCAAATGCCGCAATGGTTGAGAGATAAAGGGCTCGATTTGTTTGAATATTCGTTCGGCAAAGGCGTTCGTATAAGCGAAACGACCGCAGAAGCAATAGGGGACGAATCCGACAAATTCGGCATCGAAATCAGCGTTCATGCACCATATTTCATAAATTTTGCTTCCGTTGAACAAGAAAAAGCGGACAATTCGATAAATTACCTTACGAGTTCGCTAAAAGCACTCAGGCATTTTCACGGTCAAAGATGCGTTTTTCATCCCGGCGCAGAGGGAAAGCAACCCCGAAACGAGGCGTTCGCTCGCACGCTCTACAACTTTGCTCGCGCACTCGACGTAATAAAACAAAACGGCGACGACGATTTGATTGTTTGCCCCGAAACTATGGGAAAACAAGCGCAGATCGGCACGGTTCGTGAAGTCATCGAACTTTGTAAACTTGCCCCCAACGTTTATCCTTGCGTCGATTTCGGACACGTCAACAGTCTTTGGGGCGGCGCATTGAAAACTTCCGATGATTTTCAGCGTATCGTTGACGACCTTTTCGACGGACTCGGCGAAGAAAAGACGAAAAATATGCACGTTCATTTCAGCAAGATTATGTACGGCGCAAAAGGCGAAATCAAGCATTTGACCTTTGCCGACAACGTCTACGGACCCGAATTTGAACCGTTTTGCGAAGTGATTGTCAAAAACAATCTCACGCCTCACGTGTTGAGCGAATCCGCCGGCACGCAAATGTTTGATTCACTCTATATGAAGCGCACATACGATAATATGTCAAAATAGCATATTTGGGATTTATAATTTAACAAATTCAACAAAGAATTACAGCAGAGTAGCGTCCACACACGGACGCTATTTTCACAACGGCGCTATTTTAAACGTAAATTATCTGCGGATTTCATATTAGCAGTGGGCACAAAAGACAAAGGCGAAACAAAATTTTGAAGAAGTCGAACCCTAAGTCCGAAAGTGAGTCGGCAGAGCGCAACATTAAATTCCGGACATTTAGCAAAATTTTTGTAAAAAGAAGGGCAATTTTTGATGGTCAACCCGTATTAAAACTATTCGCAAAACACGAGTTCGGCTGAAAACGGGTACAAAAAGTCCACAGAGATAAACTCTGTGAACTTTTCATTTAGGGGTCAAATTGTCCTCGCATAAAAGAGGTTAGGGGAGGTTACGAGGGCTGTTGACACAAAGAGACGTTGTGTGCTACACTTATCAATAAGGAGCGTTAATCGTCCAGTAGTTTTATTAAAACAAGAACTATTTGAAGTGATACTAAAATAATTTGTAGTGTGGTAAGTATCATTCGGTTAACCTCCTTTTTCTTTTCTTAAAAAGCACATAACGGCTTTTTGTGTCAACAGTAGGGGGAAATTCTAAAAATTTATTGATATTCAAAAAATGCAATGCTAATATAAATATAAATTAGAGATTTGAGGTTTCAAATGGATAACAAAATTAAAGTGTTTGAAAATAAGGAAGTACGTACCC
>CAVKUX010000021.1:0-3471 GCA_963659595.1 Anaeroplasmataceae bacterium
AAGCGACTGCGCCGTCCGTTGGCCACTGCCTGGCGCACAAAGCGCAGTGGCATAATGAGAGAACGATACTTATCTATGTGAGTGCCGTAAGGAACACAGTGACGGAATAGCGATTGTTACGAAGTCAATCGCGTCCTTCCCCTCTTGCGAACGATGTGCAATCTTGCAGAGAAATGACATTCGTTTGAGCAATAGGGGAAAGCCCGAAGGGAAGGGGTGACGTGTGATTTAAGGTTCACGCCGTCAAACTTTTGTAGAGAGCGAAAAAGAGGCACTCTCATTTTGAGAGTGCCTCTGACAAAATTATTCGCTTATAACTTTTGACAAGAGCGCAATAAATGAATAAAGAACAAAAAAACACCCATCGAATGGCAACCCTAATTTACAAAAAGCGAGCGTGTCTAATCCCACTCTTTATTTATTACGAAAGTCGCGCCAAATAAATGCATAATGCGAAAGCACCGCAAGTTGGCGACCCTAACGTACATATCCGTACGTGAGTTGTCAACTTGCGGTGCTGACAAAATTAGGCGTTATTTGGTGCGACTTTCGTCGATTTTGGAAATGACGCGCAGCACCACGTCCAACCCCAATCCCACCGTGTCGGGCGAGAAACGCTCGGGTACGTCGCGATAGGTGTGATAATAATCGCTCATGACGGGATTTTGAGCGGCAAACGTGATGGATTTTACGCCGGATTTTTGGAAAGGCGTAGAGTCGCAACCGCCGACGGGATTTGCGATGTCGCCGGGGTTCTTGATGCCTGCTTCCCTCATAGACTCTTTGAACATACGCTCCAAATCTTTGTCGAAGTGGGGGCAAAGCCAACTGTCGCCGTGAATGACTTCAAAATGCTCCGCGTCGGCGATGGAGTCGATGTTGATGTGGTAGGCGTTGTCGAGCATGCCGTCGTTTTTGTGCTTGCGAGTGAAGGCAATCGAGCCGCGAAGTCCGGATTCTTCCGCGCCGATGTTGCAGTCGACGATACGGCAGTTTTTGGGCATTTTGTCGGGATTTTCCTTGTAATACTTCACGACTTGATATGCGATGGAAACGCCGGTTGCGTTGTCCATTGCGCCGGGGGAAGCGATTGCTTCGGTCTTTTCGTTGTACATCGTGAGCAAAAATGCGCAGACGATGACGACGGGAGATGAATACAAAATAATTTGCGAGAGAATGCTATAGGCTTTTGCAACGTTCATATACGTTTCAACGCCCAACGAATCCACAGAGCCGTATTGCAAAATCATAATGAGGATGAGGGCAACGGCGCTAAGGAGCGTCACAACTCCCACCGCAATCGCGCCGAGACCCAAGCGAAGCACGACGCCGACAAAGCCGAGTTTGTTTTGCGACGCGCTGAGTTTGAGCGTCCAACTGGTGTCGGTGTGACCCGAAAGGAAGATTGTATAATCGTATTTTCCGTCTTCGGGAAGGAGTTCGGCGTATGTATTGTGCGACACTTTGTGCTTAAAGCACCAGTCGAAGCAAGTGTTGTACTTGAACACGCTGACAATGAGCCAAATCCAAGTGAACGCCATATACATCGTGCATACGAAGTGAGTTGCAAGACCTGCATATGTCGAGATGTGCGCGAGCATTGTGGCAATGACAGTGAGAATGCAACCGATGATGCCCGCCCAACCTGCGTAAGGCAAACCGCCTATGGACGCGTGGGGCGCAAAGACAAAACTCTCGGTGACGGGGTTGAGTCCGATTTCTTTGAGTTTGTCCGACATATACTCGTGGTATTTCTTCTCGTTGTTTGAACCGGGAAGGCGCGGGCCTATCTCGTTTGCGGCGTATTCCACCATTTCATAGGCTTCGTCGCCATACTTTTTGAGTTCGTCTCTCATAATTTTCTTTTCCTTTTTGTTACTTTTTGTTTTATCGATTAAAAGGCAAAACGCGATTGCGCTTTTCCCGAAAAACCGTGATTATTTGGTGATTTTTTCCATTCCGCCCATATACTTGCGAAGCACTTCGGGAACAGTTACGCTGCCGTCTGCGTTTTGGAACTGCTCGACGATTGCGGGGATAAGTCTCGACGTTGCAAGTCCGCTGCCGTTGAGGGTATGCACAAAGCGAGGTTTGCCCGTTTCGCTGTCGCGGAAACGAGTATTGTTGCGGCGCGCCTGATAGTCGTTTGCGTTGGAAACGGAAGAACATTCCTTGTAAATGCCCATGGACGGAATCCAAAGTTCGACGTCGTAAGTTCTCGCCATGGAAGCGGAACAATCCCCTGCCGCGAGTTTGCTGACTCTGAAATGCAAGCCGAGTTGCTCGACGAGCCTCGAAGCCTTTTCGACAAGTTCTTCAAAAGCCTCTTTGCTGTGGTCGGGGTGAGCGTATTGCACCATTTCGATTTTGTTGAATTGGTGACCTCTTATCATGCCTCTCTCCTCCGCTCTCGCGCTGCCCGCCTCTTTTCTGAAGCAGGGCGAGTATGCAAAGAACTTCATGGGCAACTTGCTTTCGTCGATGATTTCGCCCGCGTACATATTTACGAGCGCGGTTTCGGCGGTGGGAAGCATAAAGCGGTTGCGCTTTCTGTCCTCGTCGCAGTCGAGCCAGTACACCTCGTCGCTGAATTTTGGGAATTGACCTGCGCCGAAGCCGCAGTTGTAGCCGAGTTGATAAGGCGGAAGAATAAACTCGTAACCGTCTTTGAGGTGTTCGTCGACGAAGTAGTTGAGCAACGCCCATTCGAGCCTTGCGCCCACGCCTCTGTAAATCCAGAAACCGTTGCCCGAAAGTTTTACGCCTCTTTCGTAGTCGATCATTCCGAGATCGGTGCAGATGTCGACGTGATTTTTGAGCGGAAAATCGAATTTGGGTTGTTCGCCGACAATTTTGATGACCTTGTTGTTTTCCTTCTCGCCGGGAAGAAGATCGGGATCGGGAATGTTGGGCATACAGGCAAGAGCGTCGTTGACCTTTGCAACGAGGTCGTTTATCTTTGCGTCGCCCTCTGCGATTTCGTCGCCGAGTTTTCTCATTTCGTCAAATATCGCCTCGACGGGTTGACCCGCTTTTTTGAGAACGGGGATTTGCGCCGAAACCTTGTTTTTTTGCGCTTTGAGTTGCTCGATTCGGGTTATGGTCGCCTTTCTTTCGTCGTCCCATTCGATGATTTGGGAAAAGTCCGCGGCGTAACCTTTCTTTGCAAGAGCGTCAACCACCTCTTGCGGATTGTTTCTGATTCTTGCCAGATCCAACATAGTGTTTTTCCTCTGATGACGATATAGTCTTTTTATGGTTTTATTTGCAAAAACGCACTTTTACGTTTCAAATTCGCGCGTTAAAGCCTTTGTTATGCGATTATGTTCACAAGTCTGTTCGGAACGACGATAATCTTTTTAGGTGCGCCCGAAAGTTGGTCTTTGACGGCTTCGAGCGCCGCCTTTTCGATTTCGTCCTTGCTTGCCGAAGACGGAACGGTGACCTTTGCTCTCATCTTCGAGTTAATTT
>CAVKUX010000021.1:3481-20084 GCA_963659595.1 Anaeroplasmataceae bacterium
GGCGAGTTCAACCTCGTCAAGCACCATTGCGGCAGGGTCGAACGTCGGATAGGATTGATTGAAAACGCTGTACTTTTGTCCGAGCATTTCCCAAAGTTCCTCGCAGAAATGCGGCGCAAACGGCGCAAGCAAAAGCACGAGGTCTTTTGCGCAATCCTTGTAGATTACGTTCTTCTTTGTCACGTTCGCCTCATAGTTGTACATTGCGTTGACAAATTCCATAAGTCTTGCGACTGCCGTGTTGAACGAGAATACGCCGAGGTCGTTGGTGATGCACTTTATCGTGTTGTGGCGCACGCGGTTGAGTTCCTTTTCCGCCTTTGAAAGAGGCGCGTCGTCGAAGTTGACTTCGTAGCACTTTTTGACGATACGTTCCACTCTGTCGAAGAAACGGCTGATGGATTCGAGTCCGTTGTCGTTCCACGGCCCGCCCTCGACGTAGTTGAATCCGAACATGAGATACACTCTGAAAATGTCCGCGCCGTACTTTGCGATCGAGTCGTCGGGCGATACGACGTTGCCCTTCGATTTTGACATCTTGTTGCCGTCGGGGCCCAGTATCGTGCCTTGATGGACGAGAGAAAGGAAGGGTTCGTCAAAGTCGAGATAGCCCATATCTCTCAACGCTTTGGTGAAGAAGCGCGCGTACAAAAGGTGCATACATGCGTGTTCCGCACCGCCGATGTATTTGTCCACGGGGAGCATTTTGTTTATCCACTCGGTGTCAAACGGCTTGTCCTCGTTCTTGGGGTCGGCGTATCTAAGATAATACCAACTCGAACAGACGAACGTGTCGAGCGTGTCCGCGTCGCGCTTTGCGGGACGTCCGCAAACGGGGCATACGGTGTTGATAAATTCGTCGCACTTTTTGAGAGGCGATTCGCCGTCGGGCGTAAAGTTTACACCCAGCGGAAGGCGCACGGGCAAATCTTTTTCGGGAACGGGAACGTCGCCGCAGTGGTCGCAGTGAATGATTGGGATAGGCGCGCCCCAGTAGCGTTGACGGCTTACGAGCCAATCGCGCAAACGATAGTTGGTTTTAAGACCGCCCTTGCCTTGTTTTTCGAGTTTTTTGAGGATTGCGAGTTTGCCTTCCTCGCTTGTCATACCGTCGAATTCGCCGCTGTTGCAAAGCACGCCGTATTCGCAGAACGGAAGCTCGTCGTTTGAGCCGTCCTTGCTCTTGATAACTCTCTTTATGGGAAGTCCGAGTTTTTGAGCAAACACGAAGTCGCGCTCGTCGTGAGCGGCAACGCCCATAACCGCGCCCGTGCCGTAACTTGCGATGACATAGTCCGCAACCAAAATAGGCACTTCCTCGCCGTTGACGGGATTTATGGCATATGCGCCTGTCGGCACGCCCGTCTTTTCTCTCGTAGAGGACATACGGTCGATTTCGGTGGCTTTCGCGCTCTTTTCCTTATATTCCTCGACTGCAGCCTTTTGCTTTTCGGTCACAACCGAATCCACAAGCGGACTTTCGGGAGCGAGAACGACGTAGGTTACGCCGAATATCGTGTCCGCTCTCGTGGTGAACACTTTGAATTTGACGTCGCTGTCTTTGACTTGAAATTCGACTTCGCCGCCGTAACTTCTGCCAATCCAGTTCTTTTGCATAAGTTTGGTCTTTTCGGGCCAATCGAGTTTGTCTATGCAATCGAGCAATTCGTCGGCATATGCGGTGATTTTGAAGAACCATTGATTGAGATTCTTGTGCGTAACCTGACTTCCGCATCTTTCGCAAACGCCGCCTTGCGCCTGTTCGTTGGCAAGCACGGTGTTGCAGGACGGGCACCAGTTTACGGGCGCTTCCTTGCGGTAGGCAAGCCCTTTTTTGTAGAGTTGAAGGAACATCCATTGCGTCCACTTGTAGTAGTCGGGCATACAGGTCTTGATCTCGTAATCCCAATCGTACATTGCGCCGATGCGTTTGAGCTGTCCTTCCATCGTGGCGATGTTTTTAAGCGTACTTTCCTCGGGGTGAATGCCCGTCTTTATGGCGTAGTTTTCGGCAGGCAATCCGAATGCGTCGAATCCCATCGGCTGAAAAACCTCGTAGCCTTGCATACGCTTGAAGCGTGCGAAAGTGTCGGCAGGTCCGTAGTTGTACCAGTGCCCGGCGTGAAGTTTCGCTCCCGAGGGATAGGAAAACATCTCGAGACAATAGTACTTTTTGTCAACTCTTGAACGGTCGAACTTGTAAAGTCCCGTGTCCGCCCAAATCTTTTGCCACTTGCTTTCTATTTGCTTATAGTCCATAAGCGCGAGTTACCTCTACAAAAATAATAATATTTAGTTTAATACCATAACGGAACATTGTCAAGCGCGAGCGCAAACTCGAACCGCTCTTACGCCGTATATGAGACTCGAAATCTCGACAATATGCACAATATTTGCATTTTTTGAAAGTTTTGCTGCGATTGCCTATTGAATAGAATTTGAAAAATTGTTATAATCGATACAGCGCACTCGCATAGAGGGGAAGATTATGAGAAAACGTATTATTTCTGCATTACTGATAGTTGTGATTTTCATGGCATTGTTCGCACTCGTCGCCTGCAACGACAAAGGCGGCGACGCAGTCGTTACGTTCGTAAAGACGGACGGCGCAAAAATTATAGACGAAAACGGCGACGCAATCGGGCTTTACGGCACGAATCTCGGCGGCTGGCTCGTGCAAGAAAGTTGGCTCGTACCAACCGACATAGGCGAAACCTACGGTCAGATAGATATGATGCTCGAACTTGCAAACAGATTCGGCGAGGACGGCATGAACGAATTGCTCGACGTTTACGAGGACAACTGGGTCACCGAACTCGACTTCAAGCGCATCAAAGACCTCGGCTTGAACTGCGTGCGCATTCCCTTCACCTATATGAATCTCACAAATCCGATAAAGAAAGTCGGCGACGCATACGTGCGCACGCCGTATGCCGAACTCGCCGTTGATGAGGGCAAGTTCGCGCGCCTCGATTGGGCAATCGAGATGTGCAAAAAGTATTCGCTCTACGCAATACTCGATATGCACGGCGCAGTCGGCTCGCAAAGCGGCAACGACCACACGGGCGACATTGCGTACCCCGACGGCGGCAGGCTTTGGGGTGAGGACGAAATCGGCGAAATCTGCCGCGCAAAGACAAAAGAAATCTGGGTTGCGGTTGCAAATCGCTACAAAAACAATCCGACGGTTGCCGTATACGACCTTATGAACGAACCCGGCATAAAAAAGAACGGCAACCAAACCACAACTTCGAGAACACACGAGTATTTCGACGAACTCTATAAGGCGATTCGCGAAGTTGACAACAACCATATAATCTGCATGGAAGCATGTTGGAATTTCGGCAATCTTCCCAATCCGAGCAAATACGGATGGGAAAACGTTATCTATCAATACCACCAGTACAACTGGGCAAGTTCGGGCACTGCCAACGCAGCATATTACGGCTTTCAAATCACCGCAAACAACCTCGCAACGCAAAAGTATAACGTGCCTGTGCTTATCGGCGAATTCAACGTATGGCCCGACTCCCACGAGGACAAAGTGAATGCGACGGGAAGAGAATCCACTCAAACGGAAGAGCAAGCATGGGACGGCGTTATGGAACTCTATTGCGGCATCGGATGGAACTTCACCACATGGAACTTCAAGCACGCCGCAAAACATTCGTCCTGGGGTCTTTTCAACTACGACGGCAGCGTCGAGGGGATGAACGAGCAAGCAAACTACAAGACGATGAGCAAGGAAGACATCGCAAGAATCTGGACAAAACACAACTCTGAAAACTACATCGTCAACACATCGCTTGTAAATTGCATAACGCCCCACCTTTCCTCATTCAACACAAACGGCAACGACAACCGTTCGCTCAACGAAATCAAAGCGGAAAAGGACTACTACATTCTTCGAAGCGAAAATTGAAAGGTCGGCAGATGAGCCGCAACGTTGGACATAACAAATCAATCGTGATATAATAATCCAATCAACAAACACGAGGGACAATATGTTCGTATCATTCGAAGGTTGCGAAGGCGTGGGCAAATCCACGCAACTCAAACTTCTCAAAGAATATCTCGAATCCACAAACCAGCACGCAGTGTACGTGCGCGAGCCGGGCAGCACCCGTATAAGCGAGCAAATCCGCAAAATCATTCTCAACCCCGAAAACGACGAGATGACGGGCGTCACCGAAGCGTATCTTTACGCCTCGTCGAGAGCGCAACTCGTGCGCGAGGTCATAAAGCCCGCGCTCGAAAGAGGCGAACTCGTTGTGTGCGACAGATACGTGGACAGTTCAATTGCTTATCAAGGTTACGCTCGCGGTTTGGGCGCAGACCTCATAAAGAAAATCAACGCGCCCGCAATAGACGGACTTTTGCCCGACGTGACGATTTTCATCGACTTGAAGCCGAGCGAGGCGTGGCGCACTTTCCGCATAACCGACGACAGATTGGAACTCGAATCGGCGGACTTCCACGACAGAGTTTATGCGGGCTATAATGCAGAAATGGCAGGTTCAGACCCTCGTTTCGTGCGTATAAAACCCGATTTCGACAAAAACGTAACGTCGCAAAAGATTATCGCGGCACTCAGGGAAAGAGGTGCTGTCAAGTGAGTGAAATCACCTTTGAAAAAGTCTTGCGCGCCTCGCGTGCGTACGGACTCATACGCAACGATTTTTCTTCGGGACTCGGACACGCGTATATGGTCGTATCCCCCGACGACGAAATCGTCGACGAATTTTTCACACTCGTAGCGGCATGCGTTTATTGTCAAAACGGCAACGCCTGCCTTCAATGTTCCGAGTGCAGAAAGGTGCTTCACAGCAATCACCCCGACATATATCACGTCTTCCCCACCAAAGACAAAATCAAGGTTGACGACATCGAGCAGATGCTCGACACCGTGTCCGTCAAACCGCTTTCGGATCGCAAAATCTATTTCATACACCGCGCGGATCAAATGAACGCGCAGGCGCAAAACAAACTGCTCAAAACTCTCGAAGAGCCGCCCAAAGACGTTACGATTTTTCTTGGCGTAGCGAACGAAGCGAGCGTGCTCGATACCATAAAATCGCGGGCGAGAGGGGTTGCTATGGACGTGTTCGACGAGGACGTCGTATACAACGCGCTTATCTCGCTCGGCATAGACGAAAGCACTTGCGCCATAGCGGCGGCGTGCAGCGAAGGTCAACTCGGCAAAGCGCGCAAAATCGCTCTTTCTCCCAAGTGTGCAGACCTTTATAAGTGCGCGATTTATATTCTCACAAATCTCGCGCGCAGTTCGGACGTCGTAAGAGTGGACGGAATCGTGACGAGCGAGTCGGACCTTGGCGGACTTTTGGACGTTTTGAGCATCATCCTTCGCGATATGCTCGTATGCAAACAAAATCAAAATCTGATGTTGTCCAAACACTTATCATCGGACATAATAAATTTGAGCGGACGTTACTCGGAGCGCGCACTTGCCGAAATCCTTTTCAAGATAAACGTCGCAAGGCGCAAACTCTCGCTCAACGTCAACGTCACGGCAACCGTAGACGACCTGCTCTTTTCAATGTTGGAGGCAAAACATAAATGGCAATAATCGTAGGCATAAAATTCAAAAACACAAACAAAGTGTACTATTTCGACCCAAAAGGCTTGACCTTTGAGGAAAACGACGGCGTTATCGTCGAAACATCACGAGGACCCGAATACGCAATCTGCGCCCTCGCAAACAAGGAAGTGGACGAGCGTGAAATCGTGCAACCGCTCAAACCCGTTGTCCGCAAAGCCACCGACGAGGACTTGAAACGCCTTGAAAAAAATGCGCAGGACAAGGAACAAGCCCTCAAAGTCATTCGCGAAAAAGTTGCGGAAATGAACTTGAATATGAAACTTGTGGACGCAGAATACACTTTCGACCGTTCAAAACTCATATTCTACTTCACCGCCGAAGGCAGAGTGGATTTCAGAGAACTCGTGCGCGTGCTTGCGTCCATATTCAAAGTCCGCATCGAACTTCGCCAGATATACGAGCGCGACGACACCAAAATGCGCGGCGCACTCGCGCCCTGCGGTCGCCCTTGCTGCTGCACCACCCACCTTCCCGACTTCGAGAAAGTGTCCATAAAGATGGCAAAAGTGCAAGGATTGAGCCTCAATCCGCAAAAGATAAGCGGCGTGTGCGGAAGATTGATGTGCTGCCTTAAATACGAAAACGCGTACTACACCGAAACGTACAAACTTATGCCGAAAGTGGGAAGCAAAGTCAAAACGCCGGACGGCGAAGGCACGGTCGAATCAAACGATTTGATAAAGCAAACCGCCCGTGTAAAGGTTATGCTCAAAGACGGCAGTTTCGACGTGCGCACCTACGCCCTCGAAGATATGAAAATCGGCGAACGTCAATCCACCGCCGAAATCGACTCGATGAAAGACGAAGAATAATTTATAAACCATAGAAACTTATACAACAAGGCACGGTTTCCCCCGTGCCTTTTACATTATATCTCTATCACTTTGCTTATTTGAAGCGCAAAATCATACATTCTCTCTATTTCGCCCAAAATGTAATCTATTCGTTCGTAATTGCTTTCATAATTGCGGTGTATGTCTAAAATTAGTTTTTCGTTTTTTATCGTTACATTCGCTGACCCCGACATCTTTTCAAATGTCATATCTTGTTGCATTAAAGGTTTTACGGCATCAACAAAAACATCGAATGCGTTTGCATATTTCGGCACACGCAAATTGATAATTCCTCTATTTGTTTTATATACTATTGACACTTTGGGAAAAGATGTTTTGAACCATATCCACGAGGAATCCGTGCCTTTTTCTTTTTTATTGTTGGTAATAACGAGTCTCGACGAGTTTTGTTTACATCTATTAGTAAAAACTTCCCAAAAGCGCATTACTTTCTCATCTTCTATCATAAGATAGCCCTTTTCTTTTTCCTTTAAGGCAAATCTTATCATATCCGCTTTATATTTTTCTGCCGCGCCGTCATAAGACTCTATAACCGAAAGCATTTCTTCATATGAAACGAAATAACTGTATTGCGCATTCTTATCGTTTTTATGAGATTGAATATAGCTTTTGGGTGCAGCCAAAAATACAACGTAATCATCAAGCTGCTTTTTGTTTTTCAAAATTTCCGCTCTAACAAAATAGCGACCGCTTTGTTCGTTCATAGTAATAGCATTAATCTTATCTTCAATAAAAACGCCGAATCTTTTTCCGTTTCTATTCAATATAATTGTAATATCCGATTCGCCTTCTTGGGAATAAAGCGACTGATATGTATCCGTAATTATGTATTCTTCATTGTCTACAATTCCAACTTGTTTCAAAAACAAATTTGCAAAAGGTCTTTTGTCTATAAATTCTTGAATTATCAAAAGATCGATATCTCTTTCAAAAATTTTGCTAAAATGATTATTCATATAGCGGCACCCCAAAAATATGATTTATTAGAATTATACAGCACAAATCATATTACGACAAGAAGCAAATTTATTAATTATGCGACCGGAAGTTAAACGTTCGTTTATGAGAACAAACACTATCAAGTCCGCCTTATAAACATTTTAGACATATTTTGTTTAGAAAACGCATTTTATTGATTTCTAAATAACAATCGGTTAAAAACTTCGATATTTAGATGAAGAACAAGGAAAAGCCCCTTGAATGGCAACCCTAGTTTACTAATTCGCCAAATATTAAGCGTTGTAAAAACTCGCCATTGAGATGAAGAACAAAAAAGAGCCTCACGATCAGGCAGGAGCGTACATTGACGTACGTGACTGTTTGATTGCGAGGCTCTGCCGAAGTTATTCGCTCAATGGCGAGTTTTTACTTGCAGTTTTTGGTTTCCCTGCTCTTTTCACACCCACAATCTTTAGATTTCGTAGATTTGCTTGTTTTCGGTTCGTCGCAATGGCACGCGCCGCTGCGTTTGGTTTGTTTGGTTTCGGATTTTGCCATAAAATTTCTCCTTTTTAGGCTTTGAGCCTTGATTTTTGTTTATCCTTGCGGACTAATGGTAGTATGGCAAAATTCATTGACTTGTATACCTTGCAAGCGCAAAAAATTGTGGTATAATATGGATATGGTACACATAGGAAACAGTTGGGACGACGTTCTCAAAGAAGATTTTGAAAGCGAAAATTATCGGAATTTGCGCAAATTTCTTGCGTCGGAATACCGCACGCGCGTGATATATCCGGATATGCACGACATTTTCAACGCGCTCAAATACACGCCGTACGAAAAGGTCAAGGTCGTGATTTTGGGGCAAGACCCCTATCACGGCGCGGGACAGGCGCACGGTATGTGCTTCTCGGTGAAGCCGAACGTGCCTGCGCCGCCCTCGCTTGTCAATATATTCAAGGAAATCGAAACGGACGTAGGCGTAAAGAACACGTTGCCGTATCTCGTGAACTGGGCAAAGCAGGGCGTGCTTTTGCTCAACACCGTGCTTACGGTGCGAGAGGGGCAACCCAACTCGCATAGAGGACAAGGCTGGGAAGTGCTGACGGACAGCATAATAACAAAACTCAATGCGAGAAAAGAGCCTATTGTGTTTATGCTGTGGGGCGGAAACGCGCGCTCGAAAAAGGCGCTCATAACCAGTCCGCAACATCTGATTCTCGAGAGTCCGCACCCCTCGCCGCTGTCGGCGTACGCAGGCTTTTTCGGATGCAGACACTTCTCGAAATGCAACGATTTTCTCAAAAGCCACGGCGAAACGCCGATAGACTGGCACACAAGCCAAGAGGTGCAGATATGATTGATATTCAAAGAATCAACGAACTTGCAAAAAAGTCCAAAACCGTCGGGCTCACAGACGAGGAAAAAGCGGAACAGGCAAAACTTCGCAAAGAATACGTGGAGAGCGTAGTGGGTAATCTTCGCTCTCAACTTGACAACACATATGTGCTCGACAAGGACGAAAACAAGGTGAAACTCACCGCCTACAACAGCGCAAACGCCAACGAGAAAGAAAAAAAGGACTGAAAGAAAATCTCTTTTTGTCTTGAAAAACACGCGCGCATATCATATAATATACGGGTTGCACGCAACAAACACACTTTGAAAACTTCTCAGGGAGAAACAATGGACAGAATCTATACAGTCGACATCAAAGGCTTCAACGCCGACCTTCCCGTGCTTCCGCTTCCAACCGGCATAAGCATTTGTTTTTTCAACCTTCACGGCGACTCGGCGTTGACAGAGCATTGCGGAAAAGAACTTGCCAAACTTCTCACGGGTTGCGACATAGTCATTACGGCGGAATCCAAAGGCTTGCAACTCAGCCACGTTATCGCGCGCGAACTCGGACAAAGATATTACGCCGTTTGCAGAAAATCCAAAAAACTCTATATGCAAGACGGCATACAAACGAGCGTGAAATCCATCACGACGGGCAACGAGCAAACGCTCTACTTGTCAAAGCACGACGCAGACCTCATCAAAGGCAAAAAGGTCGCAATCGTCGACGACGTAGTGTCCACGGGCGGAAGCCTTAAAGGACTCGAACAAATCGTCAATCTCGCAGGCGGAATCATCTACAAGAAAGCGTTCGTGCTTGCAGAGGGCGACGCGGCAGAGCGCGACGACATCGTGTATCTTGCAAAAATCCCCATCATCACGGACTAACCAAAATCAATACGCAATTCACCGAATCGGCATTTTATAATGCCGATTTGTGTTGATAAAGGCTTTCATTTGCATATTTTTGCAAAATATCGCACATAAACTCATCAATGCTTTGAGCGATATAGAAAAGGATTCGTTATGCTTGAACTTCTTATGCCGGCAGGCAATCTCAAAAAACTCAAAACCGCTTTCTACTTCGGCGCAGACGCTGTATATATAGGCGGAAAGGCGTTTTCGTTGCGCGCTTTTGCGGACAATTTTTCAAACGAGGAAATCGTCGAAGGAGTGAATTTTGCGCACGCTCTCAACAAAAAAGTGTACGTCACGGCAAACATATTCGCAAGAAACGCCGACATCGAACCTCTCAAAGAATACTTCGTTTTTTTGCAATCAGCAAACGTTGACGCGGTGCTTATAAGCGACGTAGGTCTTGTCACGCTGTGCAAAGAGGTCGCGCCGTCGCTGACGATTCATTTGTCCACACAAGCAAACACCACCAACCTGCTCGCCGTCAAATTTTGGCAAAGTATGGGCGTAAAACGAGTGGTTCTTGCGCGCGAACTCGGACTCGAAGAAATCAAGCAGATTCACGAGGCAGTGCCCGATATGGAACTCGAAGCATTCGTTCACGGCGCAATGTGCATGAGTTATAGCGGTCGCTGCCTGTTGTCCACATACTTTTCGGGGCGCAGCGCAAACAGAGGCGCGTGTATTCAGCCGTGCAGATGGGGCTATCGCATAACCGAAACCGAACGCCACGCCTCGAAGCCCCTCGATATAGAACAAGACGAAAAGGGAACGTATTTTATGAACAGCCGCGACTTAAGGTTGCTCGAACATATCCCATCCCTTGCCGAATGCGGAATCGTATCGCTGAAAGTGGAAGGCAGAATGAAAAGCGAATTTTATGTCGCTACCGTCGCAAACGCATATCGCCACGCAATCGACGAGTATCTGCAGACGGGCAAAATCGAAAATGCGGCAAAATACAACGCCGACCTCGAAACCGTCGCGCACCGCACCTACACCGACGCATACTTCGAGGGCGACAACCTCGACACCGTATGTCTTGACGAGGGGCAATCCCCCGAAAAATATATCTTCACCGCCGTCGTGCAGAACGTCGAAAACGGCATAGTTACGGTTGAAATGCGCAATCGCTTCAAATCGGGCGAAACCCTTTTTGTTCTATCCCCCGACCAAAACGACGGCAAATCGTTTACTATCGGCGCAATCACGCACATCCAAGACAACACCCTCACCGACGACGCAAAACTCGTCCAACACTCTTATTCTTTTGCCTGTCCGTTTGACTTGAAATCGGGAGATATACTGTTGAAAGAGCATGAGAGTTAATTAATAATGAATAATGAATAATTAATAATTGAGGGCGGGACACCCGCACCCGAAACGAAAACTTGTTCGAAGCGTACTTATTAACGGTATGTGCTAATTCGCAGACGGAACACGAGCCGCAGGGCGGCGAGCCATTGCTCAAACGACGTTGCGGTGAAAGCAACAAATAAAATTTATTGCTTGACACCGCACTTGTTCTCGCAATCTCTAACCGCGCAGAAAATTTGTGCTATCAGTTCAAACAAGGATAAAATTTCAAACCACAGTTTCGCCAAATTATCTGCTTGGTGGGTGCGTGCTTTGCACTCAAGCGGATTATTTGAACGGCGATATGGGCGCGACGCGTTAAACAACACATTCGGTGAATGTGTTGTAGCCAAAGCGAACGAGGCGGATTGCCTCGCAAACGCCGAAGTCCAAACACGTGAGGAAGGGGGAAATTTTAATAAAAGTACACGATAATTACACTTTCAGAGAAAAAGCACCCCTCTCGGCATTACGAGAGGGGCGTTGACACAGTTATTCGCTCAATAGCGCGGTTTTAATGGTTGGCGGCGTAATCGTTAGCCCCGATAAAGTCCGAATAATAATTCTTCGCAACGCAATCGAAAGTGCTGTCCGATTTGAGAGAGATGACGGTTGTGCCTCGCTGGGATTTTTCCTTGTAAATGCCGGCGTAGGCGAGATAGTCGATGGACATACCGTAGGTGAGGCGGATGGATCGAGACGCACCTGTCGGCGTGTAGTTCACGGAGAAGTTGTTGTAGTGGTCGTGTCCGCAGAAGATGCCTTGCATTCCGTGCGTAAGACCCGTTTCAAAGAGCGTGTCGGTGCTGCTGCCGCAGAAGACGCCGTAAGTGCGGACGCCGTTTTTCTTCTTGTCGGACTCGCCCATTGTGCCGTAGAGGAACTCGGTTGTGCCGTTGTCGGACGTGAGAATCGTTCCGCGAGTCAATTCGTCTTCGGATTTGCCCGACTCGATGACGTTTGCCCACGCAAGACGATATTCTTCAAGCGGAATATGGAAGAACACGAGGTTGTTGACTTCCTTGCCTTTGTTTGCGGCTTTGAGTTTGTCCATTTCGGTTGCGTACCAGTCGATTTGGCATTGATGGATGTTGTCATACTTCCACGCCATCCCGAAATAGTCGCCGTCGGTGTAACTGTGGCTGTCGAACGTGACGAGCGCTTGGTTGATGGGGTTTTCGGAGCCGCTCGGATTTTTGACAACGATAACGTCGTTGCCGAAGCCCCTCGACGTCTTGCTTATCTCGTCCTTCTCGTCGCAGAAACCTGCTCTGAAAAGACAATATTTGAAACCTGCGTTCGCATAGTAGTCGCAGATTTGGTCGCGAGCGTAAAGGCTGTACATCTCGGTGTCGTGGTTGCCGAACGCAAACGTCCAGTACACGCCGAGATTTTCCATCATATTCGCAAAGATTTTGGTTGCGTTGAGGTTGTTGAACGTGCCTGCTTGGAAGGGAACGGGATATGCGATATCGCCGGTTACGACGACAAGGTCGGGTTGAGATTGACGAATCATCGTTGCAACCGCGCTCATAGCCCAGTTGTCTTTGGTGCCGGAAAACGCGCCGCCGCCGATATGTACGTCGGTGAATTGCAACACTTTGAAATCTCTGTCCGCCTCTTTTTCAAACGTCCAATATCCGAGACTGTTGTCGAAAGTCGGGACAAGTTGCGTATGCTCGGTGTATTCGACCTTTTCAAAACTCGAAGCAAGCGAAAGATGCGCGTTTGTATTGACGGTCGAGGCAATGGCGCAACCGCTGAAAAAGATGACGATTGCAAGCACCACGCACCCCGTAATAATCAAGGCTTTTGCTGTTTTTCTTTTCTTTTGTTCGGGCGTGAGTTGTTTTTTCTCTTTTTTGCCCTTCTTTGTCTTTTTGCCGTCGAAGTCGTTGAGTATGCCCTCATTTTCGACGCTTTCTTCGAGACCGTTTACGTCTTGTTGCGATTCCTCTTGCGGAATATCCGCATTTTTGATTTCGTCGCTCATAAGTTCCTCCTTGTTGCTACACTATATAGATATTATATATTATTTTTCGATATTTTCAATAGCGGAATGTTCGGATTTGCCGTTGTTTTCGGCGGTATTTGCGCTCTCGCCGCTCGCATTTCTATCCGTATTGTCGTTTTTATTCTCCGATTGTTCGTTCCGATTGCCGTTGAGATTGCCGTTGAGATTGCCGTTTGGATTTTTGTCATTAGCGGATACGGCGACAAACGTAACGCTTGCGTTGGTTCTTTCCTTAACCTCTGCGCTCATAGCCGCAAAGTCCGTGTTCTCGCTTGCTTTGACAAAAGCGTTGCCCACTTTCGCGCCGTAGCCGTAATCGTGAAGTTCGGTTTTGACGAGGGTTGCGTTTTGAGATTTGCACGCTTCCTCAATTGCCGCAATCTCGACCTTTGCACCGTCGCCCAAAACAATCGCGCGCACGTTTTCGACAACCATCTTTATGCCGACGGCGATAATCACGACGCTCATCGCAATGCCGACGATGGCGTCCACCGCATAGTCCACTCTTGTAGTCACCGCAAATGCGACGAGGCTTGTTGCGGTGATGCCCATATCGAGAAAACTGTCAAGCATAAGCGCGCGCACCGCTTGCGAGCAAATCTTTTTGTTTGCAAACATATACGCAAGACCGATGCCGAGTTTTATGGGCAGACAAACGCTGATAAGCACGATGCTCTGCCAGCCGTAATAAACGGGTTCGGGCATCGCCATACGGTTGAGCGAGCGCACAAAGAACAATCCGCCCATAACCACCGAAACGACCGCGACGATAAATCCTGCGAGATATTCACCTCTGCCGTAGCCGTACGGCGCATTTTCGCCCTTCGGCAAAAGAAGCACGATAAACACGATGAGCGTGACGATACAAGTGAGCGTATCGAGAAAACTGTTCATTGCGTCGAGCATAATGCAAAGGCTGTTAGAGGCAAGACCGACATACATTTTTATCGCCGCAAGCGCAATGTTGACGACAATGCCGACGGCAACCAAAAGGATGGATTTTTTTATTCTGTCTCTCATTTTCCGCCCTCGCTTTTTGCCGCATTCTGCTTGTTCTTTTTGCCGTGACGAGGTTTCTTTTGCTCGCTGTTTTTGGCATTTTTTGCGGTGTTTTTGACCGCTTTATTTTCGGCGATGTTTGCGCAATCGGACGTTTTTGTCCACGTTTCCTTTACATAAACGTACTTTTCGAGCCGTTTGACATCCGCTTTGCGCCTTGTATGGAGCATAAGCGACATAACAATTACGACAACCAAAAGCATGCCGGTAAGCGCAAGCAAAAACGCAAAGAGGAAGTTTGAAAGATTGAACGTTGCACATATCAAATCATACGTCATACCAAATACCTCTTTTGCTTTTTCCACGCCACGCAAAGAGCGACGACGACTATTGCAAGCACGCCGCAGATTGCAGTGAGCGCGATATTTGCAGGCGTAAACGCCTTTGTCGCAACGTCGCCCTCTATGAAGCAAATCACGTTGTATTGCTTTGACAGCACCGCGCCGTTTTCGTTTATGTCAAAAAGTTCGTCCTTGCCGTAAACCGCAAAATATCCGACGATTTCGGGCATGTTTTTCCACGTTATCGAAAACGCTTCTTCGGGCGTAACGTCGTTTCCGTTGCCGTCCATAAACTCAAATTTATATGCGGCATATATAGGTCTGCCGTACTTGTTTTCAACCTCGACTCTGCTCGCCTTTACGATTACGTCCATAAGTCCGCTTCCGAAAAACACATAGAAAACTTGCCCGTCGTCGGCAACGACTTCCACTTGTTTTGCGTACACGAAATATCTGCCGTAGTTTGCAAATTGGCTTTCGAAACTATGGCAATCGGGCGTGTAGTTCGGATTTGAAAACACGATATACGAGCGATACATCATGCTCGGCACATCCTTGTCCGCATCATACTCGAAACTCACGCCGAGATCGGATTCGTTATCGCCGCCCACAAGAGCGGATACGATTTGAAATTTGGGGATGGAAAACTCCTCGCCGACAAGCGAATATGCGTCGCGTATGCGAACGTAAAGCGTGCGCGCCCTTATGTCGATTTGCACGGCGATTTTTTCAAGCGGCATATAGTTGTCCGTGTCGGGAACAAAATCGAAATACACGGTATGTCCGCCGTCTTTTACGCCCAAGTATGTTGAACTCGGGTCGGCAATGCTTGTCAGTGCGTCATCCGTTTGCTCCGCGCTCGGCACAAATCTGCCCTGCACTTTCTCGTCGCAAAAATCCGTCGATTCGAGCGAATTTGCAATATACGACAGACTTGCGCCGTACACAAAACTCTTTTGCGGTTGCTTTTGCACAGAAAGTTCCGCTTTTTCTATGGTGCAATCAAACGTCTGCGAGTATCTTGTCGATTCGTATTCAAAGGGAACGAGTTGTTCGTTGACCTCGTATCTTATCTTCTCGGTTGCAACAAGGCGCACTTGGTATTCGCCTGCGTCCACGCCCCTGCCGAACAGATAGCCGCCGGCAGTGTAATCCGCATATGTCTTTTGCCATTCGCCGCCCTCTTTTTTATACTCGAAGACAACGCGGGGCGAGGATATTATCTGCAAAACCCTTGCGCCGAAAAATACGCCTTGCGAGCCGTATTTTGCCGTGTTTTGATCGACCGAAGAAACTATGTCGGGAAGTTTGAAAGATATATCGCAATAGTTTGCTATGATAAAATCGTCCGTATCGGGAACGTCTGCGCCCGACTCACGTAAGTATTTTTTGATTGCCTCGTACATTTTGAGAGCAACGCAATTGCGATTGTTTGCCTCGATAAAGGGACCGCTGCACTCTGCGCCGTCAACGTTTTGCCCGTTCAAAGACAACGTCCAGTTTTCGCCGTCGGCGGTTGCGATAACAAACGACGGCAATGCGGCTGCATTTGCGCCTGCGTCACGCCCGTCCGCAGCGTCCGCAACAAAAACATCGCGCGGATATAATTCGAGCAACGCGCAAACCGCCGTGCCAAGCACGACGAGCAAGCAACATATAAGCACGATTGTCATCTTCTTTGCGGACATAAAACCTCGCTTTATCTGCCATCTCAAATTTGGTTTTTCATCTATCAAACTTGGTTTTCGGTTTCTCAAAGTTGATTATCAAATGATCATATTTGGTTGTTCTCCACTCAAATCAAATTATATATCAACCATATTTGATTATCGGTTATCCAAATTTGATTGTATCACGAAAACACCCTTTTCGCAATACGCGCGCGTTATTATGTTATATTTAATATACATATTAAAGCTTTGTTTTATTTGAATGAATTAATAGTTTTTGAATTAATAATGAATAATTAATAATTAATAATTGCGGAAGGCGAAGCCTTAATCCGATTGCTCAATCGGCGTTGCGGTGATGTCAATCGCCCAGTCGTCATTCAGAGCGCAGCGTGGGAATCCCCTAAATAGAATCGTAAATTTTTGGGCGATTGTCAAAAACCGCACTTGTTCTCGCAATCACTAACCGCACAAGCCCTCTTTGCTCTCCCGAATAAGACGGACAAAGAATCCAGCCACAATTCCGCGCGAGTGCTTGCTTGGTGAGGGCG
>CAVKUX010000022.1:0-9122 GCA_963659595.1 Anaeroplasmataceae bacterium
CGAAACACAGTGCGAAATCTCTGTTGATTTTTGCAAGATTGCCCTCGTACGTTGCGTCCTTCACGCTGTTGAGTGCAGAGTAAACGATGTTCTTAAAAGCGTTCTGCCCCATCGCTCCGCCAAGCGGATAGAGCGTGTATATGCCGTCGAGTTTTGAAATCTTCTCTGTTTTTTCAAGCGACGGATTCACAACCGTAAGCGAGCCCTGATCGTTTGATAGCCTTGCAAGCATTCTGTACGACTGCCCGACTGAAAATCCGTCGTGCATAAAAGGCATGTTGTAAAACATCGCCTTGAAATATATTTTGTTGTTTGCAAGATTGTCGCTGAATATGACGAAAAAGGACTTCGTTTTCGAGCGAGTCACGCTCGATATGCTCTCGACTCTGCCTTCGAACAATGCAAGTTGCCCTGCCTGCGCCTCGAGAACTTTTATAGGGCTTTTTAGGTCGATATACTTGCGCGGCAAAAAAGAAAAGACCTCGAATACGGAATGTATATCAAGGTCGTTTAGTTTTTTTATCGTTGCGTCACCTACGCCTTTTACATCTCGCAACGTAAGCATTTTATTCTGCGGAAATTATGTAGAAATAGTGCGGTTGCCCTCCCGCATAGCAAGCGGTTTCGAGCCAGTCGAACTCCTCGGAAACCTTTTGGACAATCGCGTTTGCCTCGTCGTCGGATATGTCTTTGCCGTAATAGAGAGTGAGCATATCCTTGTCCTTTGCGATTTTTCTTATCGTATCGAGGGTCGTTTCCTCGATGCTTTGGCCCTTTGCGACGATTTTCTTTTCGCAAATGCCGATTATATCGCCCTCTTTGACGGAATATCTGTTCATACGAGTTGAACGAACGGCATGCGTAATCTCTGCGCAAGTGACATCCCGCATAGCAACGCACATATTTTCATAATTATCTTCGGGTGTGGAATCCGAGTCGAACGCAAGGGAAGCGGAAATACCCTCCGGCATATTTGTCGTCGGGATGACGTACACTTCTGCTTTTGCAAGTTCCTTTGCCTGATTTGCGGCAAGAATTATGTTCGAGTTGTTGGGAAGCACAAACACATTTTTCGCTTTTGCGTCGTTGACGGCTTTAAGAATGTCGTCAACGCTCGGATTCATCGTTTGACCGCCCTCGACCACGATGTCAACCATCAAATCTTTGAATATGTTTGCCATACCTTCGCCAGAGCAAATGGAAATCATTGCGTATTCTTTGAGAGGTTCTTCCTCTTCGGGCTTGTCGTTTGCGTGGATTTTGCGGTTTTGTTCGAGCATATTCTCGATTTTCACGCCGTCGAGTTCGCCGAGTCCCAAAGCCGCTTTCAACGCTCTGTCGGGATGATTGGTGTGAACGTGTGTTTTTACGAGGTCGGTGTCGCCGATGACAAGCACACAATCGCCGATTGTCATAAGATAATCTCGATACTTGTTGATTGCGGCGGTCGTAACCTCGTTTTTGAGGTGCGTGATGAAATATTCCGTGCAATACTGGAACGTAATATGTTCGTAGTCGTTTTCAAGCGGATCGAATTCTTCGTTGGGTGCGGCGAGCGGCGCGCTTGCTTCGGTTGCGACTTTTCCGCCGCTGATAAGCACGAGTTCCTCGCCTACAAGCGTGCGATACATGCCGTCAAACACCGTGACAAGTCCTCTGCCGCCTGCGTCCACGACGCCTGCTTTTTTGAGGACGGGAAGCATATCGGGGGTCTTTTGCAGAATTTCCTCGCCTGCGTCTATAACTCGTTTAAGGAAGGATTCAAACTCGATTTTTTTGCCTTTCGACGCACTTTGCGCTTCTTCCGCCATTGCTCTGACGACGGTCAAAATGGTGCCTTCCTTGGGCTTTGTGACCGCGCTGTACGCAATTTCCGTACCCTTTTTCAGACATTCGGCAAAAGTTTTGGGCGAGAGGTCGGCTTTTCCTTCGAGAGCCACGGCGAATCCTCTGAAAATTTGGGATGAGATAACGCCTGAATTGCCCCTTGCGCCTTTGAGCGCGCCTTTTGAAAATGCGAGCGCGATTTCGTCTATGAGCAAAGAACCGCAAGCGTTTGCCTCTCTCACTGCCGACGCGAGCGTGAGCGACATATTGGTGCCGGTATCGCCGTCGGGAACGGGAAATACGTTGAGTTCGTCAACGATAGCCCTGTTCATTTCAAGAGCCTTTGCGCCGCCTTGCAGCATCTCTTTGAATTTTAATCCGTCAATTCTTATCATCTTTTTATATACCTATCACACGCGAATGCCCACCACGTTGACGTGAACGCGCTTTACGCGCATACCCGTGAACGTTTCAAGCGAGAACTTGACTGCATCCGCAAGGGACTTTTTGACTGCTTCTATATTCACTCCAAGTTTCAATATGACAAACAACTCGACATATATAAGGTCGTCCACAGTCTGAACGAGCGCGCCTTTGCCGAGTTGATTTTTTCCGAGAAGTTGGCTTATATTATCGCTGAAACGGCGTGAAACCAAATCCACCACGCCGTAACAATCTTGAGCCGAGTGACTTGCGATAATCTGCATAGCCTCATCGCTCACGGAAATTTTGCCAAACTTGTTTGAAGTTGAAAGCGACATATCAATTCCTTTTTTAAAATATTACTATATAAGATAATTTTTTGCAACTAAATGACAAATTTTATGCAAATCAGTTGCAAAACCCATTTATATTTGTTAGAATATCAATCGTTCAAATTAGGAGGTACAGTATATGTCCAGAGTTTGTAGTGTATGCGGAAAAGGCAGAATGAGCGGCAACGCAGTCAGCCACAGCAACAGAAAGACCAGACGCTGTTGGGCGCCCAACGTTCAAAAAGTCAAAGTCAATACACCGACCGGCGGAGTTGAAGAAACTTACGTTTGCACGCATTGTCTTCGTTCGGGCAAAGTTGACCGTGCGTAATTCCTTCTGAATAATGTAGCAAT
Organism: Anaeroplasmataceae bacterium; assembly: GCA_963659595.1. Taxonomy (GTDB): domain Bacteria; phylum Bacillota; class Clostridia; order Christensenellales; family CAG-917; genus CAG-475. The sequence continues at coordinate 2,937 of CAVKUX010000022.1, forward strand.
CAACGTTAGCCTTCCGAAAGGAAGGCGTTTTTTTGTTGTAAAAAACTTTATTTTTCGCTGTTGCGAAAGGATTAACTTTTTATATTCACTTCTTCTCCTTGTCTTTTTTCACAAAGAGCTTAAGGATTGCTTTGACAAATTTGGGCGGATTTACGCAAATGATTTTATTCATACTTCACCTCGTTTTTTACAAGGTATGAATCGGAAGCGGCTGACGTTACAAAAGAAAAACGAACCGACAAAAGATTCGTTATCAAATTATATACGGCATAACTAACATCGGTAGTGTTGACTTTTTCTGTGTTTCGGATATATTGTTATTAGAAGAGGCACTGCGGAACAATTCGACGCTATCTGCTGAGGTTGTTTGCACATTTAATTGAGTCGGTGCCTCTTTTTTCATTAGCACGATTTGATTTACGTCATATTTCTTGGGTATTTACAGTGGCAATTTTCCCTCTGTTACACGATTATCGCATTAAACTTATGTCAGATATGAAGCGCCTGTATAGTTTTTTGAGGGTCTTCGGACTTAAAAACAGAACTTCCCGCAACCGCAATGTCAACGCCGATGTCTTTTAGAAGCGCAATATTTTTCTCACTCACGCCGCCGTCAACTTCGATGAGATATTTATATCCGTATTTTTTGCGCTCTATTGCGCCGAGTTTGGCTTTTTCGAGGCATTGAGGCATAAAACTCTGACCGCCGAAACCTGCCTGAACGGTCATAATCACGAGCATATCGATTTGGTCGAGATACGGCATTACAATGTCGAAATCGACGTCGGCATTGACCACCAAACCGCACTTTTTGCCCTTTGATTTTATGATATCGAGCGCGCCCTGTACGTCGTCTGACGCGTCGGGATGAAACGTCACTATATCTGCCCCCGCGTCGCAGAACTTGCCGACGTATTTTTCGGGCTTGGTTATCATAAGATGAGCGTCAACGGGCAAATTCGAGTTTTGCTTGAACGCTTTTACCATCGGCATACCGAAAGTGATGTTCGGGACGTAAACGCCGTCCATAACATCTGCGTGAACGATGTCCGCGCCCCATTTTTCGATATTCTTGACTTCAGTTGCCATATTGCCGAAATCTGCGGCGAGCATTGACGGTGCAACCAACATAACTTTACCTCTTATTTTATACGGATAATACCGTTATATTATTCAAATCTTCCGCAACTGCGGCAACGCCGCAATTTCACCCACGCAAAGCGTGGATATCACCCAAACGTAGTTTGGATATCAACCGAGCAAAGCGAGGATTTCATCCACGCAGTGGATATCGTTTGCGCCGCAGGCACACTCGTCATTCTGAGGGAACGCAGTGACCGTGAGAATCAAGCGAAGCGAACTGCGCCTACGGCTAGATTCCCACGCTGTCGCTCGGAATGACGGTTGGGTGGGACACCCACACCCAAACGAAAGATTCAAATCCTCCTTAACTGCGGCAGTGCCGTAATATCACTGTTCGCAAGGACAAAATCAGTCGTATTGCTTCTCTTTTCTCTCGACGAGTTCTTGATAAATCGTCTTGTACCTTTCGTATCTGCCCTTGCCTATTTCCTTGCCGACGTGCGCTTTTACGGCGCAATCGGGTTCGTCTATATGCGTGCACATATTGAAGCGGCACTCCTTTCTGAACGCTTCCAAATCGTCGAAATAGAGCCTGAGATTTTCGGGCGCAACGTCCACCGTTTCGAGCATCGAAAAGCCGCAAGTATCCACAAAATAGGTGGATTCGCCGATATGGAAAATCTCGGTTTTTCTCGTCGTATTCTTGCCGCGCTTTATCTTTTTTGCAAGTTCGCCAACTTCGAGCAAATCGCAATCGAGTATGTTGTTGAGAAGCGAACTCTTGCCCACCGCCGATTGTCCCGCAAAGCAAGCGGTTTTGCCCTTTGCGCAATCCACGATTTTTTTGACGTTTTCGCCCGTTTGCGCACTGCACTCGATTTGCTTTACAACGCCGTCGTATTCTCTCGTATCGATTGTTTTCACGTCGCACTTGTTCTTGACAAGCACGGGTTCTATTCCCTCGACGAGACAGTTTACGATGATTTTGTCAACGAGCAGAAAATCGGGCTCGGGTTCTGGCGCAATCACGATAAAGCATACGTCGACGTTTGAAACGTACGGACGGATGAGGCGATTTTTGCGCGGCTCGACGTTTTCTATGACGAAACTATCGCGCTCTTTTGCGATTTCAACGTAGTCGCCGACGTAAATCAATCCGTCGTTTTTGAGCCTTTTGCGAGCAAAGCAAACCTTGACGCCCTCGTCGGTGTCAACGAAAAACTTTGAAGCGACCGCTTTTATAACTCTGCCTTTGTACGTTTTCATTCTGCCTTTTACGCTTTTGATTATGCTTTATTTTCGGATTAAATCCGCATTTTTCGATATTCGTTATCCGATTTGTTTTAGTTACTATTTTTAGTGTTTTTGTGCGATAAAACGCTATTTTTTCGGCTTATTTTTCGAGGTTTTCGAGGTATCTTCTGCGCAGTTGACCGCACGCGCCCTCGATGTCGTTGCCCAAACTTCTGCGGATGGTTGCCGACACGCCGAGTTTTTCGAGTTTATGCAAAAACTCTTCCGTAGCGTCAACGCTCGGCGCAACGTGATTGCGCTCTTTGACCTCGTTGAGCCTTATGAGATTGACGTGCGAGGGAAACCCTTTAAGGAGCCTTGCGAGTTCTCTTGCGCAAGCGTCCGAGTCGTTTTCGCCTTTTATGAGCGTGTACTCGAATATGACTCTGCGCCCCGTCTTGTCGAAATAGTATCTTGCGCTGTCCACGAGTTGCTTGACGGAATACGCTCTGTTTACGGGCATAAGCGCACTTCTCAAATCGTCGAACGGCGCGTGCAGACTTATAGAAAGCGTGATTTTGTGTCCGCTGTCTGCAAACTTACGGATTTTGTCGCAAAGTCCCGAAGTTGACAAAGATATATTGCGTTCGCTGATGTTTATGCCGTTTGAATCGCTCACTTTGTCGAGAAATTCAAGCACGTTGTCGTAGTTGTCGAAAGGTTCGCCGCTTCCCATAAGCACGAGATTCGTCACCGCTCTCGACTTTGCGTTGCCGCCGTTATCGCGATTTACGCAAATGACTTGACCGAGCATTTCGGCAGGCGTGAGATTCCTCACGAGTCCGTCGAGAGTCGAAGCGCAGAACGTACAGCCCATACGGCAACCTATTTGGGTGGAAAGACAAAGCGTATCGCCGTAATCGTGCGGCATATACACGCCCTCTATGAGATTGTCGTCCAAAAGTCTGAACAGATATTTTTTCGTGCCCGACTTACCGGTAAACACTTCGAGAATACTCACCGGATTGGCAACGAAATTCTCTTTGAGGCGTTCTCTCAAATCCTTTTTGAGCGATGTCATTTCGTCGAAGTCTTTTCCGTCTTGCAAAAACGAGTAGATTTGCGAAGACGTATACTTCGGGCAATCGGGAATAAGAGAGGCGATTTCCTCTCTGCCAAGTCCGAGCATAACGGTTTTTTGCGTACTTTCGCTCATTTTATCCTCTCGATTTTTGCGATAAAGAATCCGTCGTATTCATCGTGCGGCAAGATTTGAATCGTGCCGTCGTTATCTTTGTATTTCCCGTCGTCGATACGGTCGAGTCCGTCAATTTTTTCAAGCGCGAAACCGTAGTTTTTCGCAAGAAAATCGTTTACGACGTCCTCGTTTTCTTCCTTGAACAGCGTGCAAGTGGAATATACCATTCTTCCGCCGACTTTGAGATATTTTGCGGCGTTTTCAATGATTTTCCGTTGCGTATCGGCAAGTTCTCTGACGCACTTTTCGTCCTTGTTCAAAAATACGTCGGGGTGCTTTTTGAACGTACCCAGACACGAACACGGCGCGTCGCAAAGCACAAAATCGAACGAATCCTTCCATTCGCCTTTCAAAACGCAAGCGTCTTGTTGAATCGCCTTTACGTTTGGCGTATGCATACGATTTTTGTACTTTTGAATGAGCGCAACCCTGTGCGGATATAGGTCGCACGCAGTGATTTTTCCGTGCGGACAAACCTCGCTCATATACACCGCCTTGCCTCCCGGGGCAGAACATATATCGAGCACTTGCGCCCCGTCCGTAACGTTCAAAGCCTGCACGGCGAGCATGCTCGACGGCGATTGAAACGTCACGAGACCTTTGTCGAACATACGCTTCACGCAGTCCGTTGCTTTGACGATATAGCCGCCGACGTCGCTCTTTTTGAACTCGACTTTGTTTTTTTTGAGCAAAAATTCTACGTCGCTCGGCGTTGCCATACGGCTGTTTACGCGGATATGCTCGAGCGTATCGCTTTTTGCGGATATAATTTCGATTGCCTTTTCCTTGCCGTATTGCGATACGAGTTTGTCGCAAAACCATTTCGGTTTCGAGTACGTCACCGACAAATAGCAATCGTCGTTTTCGCTCGGAAACGTAAACTTGTTGTCCGCAACTTTTTTGAGAACGGCGTTTACAAATCCGCTTGCGCCGCCTTTACCGTTTGATTTTGCGACTTCCACGCACTCGCTGACGATTGCGAATTTCGGCACGTCGGTGAGGTTGCAAAGCGCATACGTTCCGATTTTCAAGAGCGTAAGCACGGATTTTTGCGGTTTTTTCTCGACAAGTTGATTAAGAATATACTCGATTTTCACGTTTTCTTCGAGAGTTCCGTACACGAGCCTCGTCGACATATCGCTCACACGCTCGCCGAGGAACGCCATATTGCTGTACGTCCCCTCTTGAAACACTTTTGATAGTATTTTGTAAGCGCTGTCGATATGTTTTCTCATACGTTCCTCAATGAAGTTTTCGTTTTATTCGTTATACGCAATCTAATGAGGTATTTCACTCGAATTTCGTACCGATTTCGACGTTTCTGCCGAGCAAAAACGCATTGTCGCTCATACGCTTTCCGCCTTCGAGTTGAATCTCCATAAGTCTGATAACGCCGTCTGCGACCTTTACGAACAATCCCTCTTTTGCAGAAGATTTTACGACTTGTCCTAAATCGAAAGAATGGATATTTTCGACGTTACAATCCGCTTTTTCGACTTTGAACACTTTGAGCGTTTTGCCGAAAACGTGCGTAAACGCCGACGGCCACGGCGACATACCTCTCACAAAGCAATCTATTTGACGAGCGGTTTTTGAAAAGTCGATGTTGCCGTCCTCTTTGCTAATCATAGAGCAATGCGTCGCTTTGCTTTCGTCTTGCGGTACGAACACGGCTTTTCCGCTTTCCACGAGGGATATTGCTTCGCAAATCGCTTCGCCGCCGAGAATCGCGAGTCTGTCGAACAACTCGCCTGCCGTTTCCTCTTTGCCGATCGGCGTTGCTTTTTCAAGCAAAATATCGCCTGCGTCCACAGCCTTTACAGTGCGCATAATGGTTATGCCGCTCTCGTCGTCTCCGTTGATAATCGACCATTGAATGGGCGACGAACCTCTGTATTTCGGCAAAAGCGAAGCGTGTACGTTGAGTACGCCGAATTTGGGAATCGCCAAAAATCTTTCGCTCAAAATCTGACCGAAAGCCGCAGTAACCACGATGTCGGGATTGAGATTTTCGATATCCTCTATGCCTTCTCTCGACACTTTTTCGTACTGCAAAACGGGTATCGACAGTTCTTGCGCCTTGACTTTGAGCGCAGAGGGTTTGAGTTGATATCCGCGCCCGACGGGCTTGTCGAGACCTGTCACGACTGCGGACACCGGATACACCGAATTAAGTTTTTCAAGCACCGTCGCCGAAAAGTCGGGACTGCCCATAAACACGATTTTCATATCTTATTTCTATATTTTTTGCCTTTTTTGACGTTTATTGCGCTTTATGCATAATGCCGTTCAGTCTTGCTCGTCGAGAAGTTCTTTGCACTTCGACGTATACACGATTCCGTCCAAGTGGTCGATTTCGTGGCAAAACGCTCTTGCCGTAAATCCTTCGACTTTGTATTTTTGCTCTTTTCCGAATCTATCGAGAGCGGTGACTTTCACCTTCATGGGACGGGTCACTTCGCCGTACTTTTGGGGCACGGACAAACACCCTTCAAGTCCCGTTTGCTCGCCGCTTTGCGAGGTGATGACCGGGTTTATGAGTTCAAAAAATCCGTCTTCGGTGTCCACAACGCACACGCGCTTCAAAACCGCAACTTGAGGCGCGGCAAGAC
>CAVKUX010000022.1:9132-19354 GCA_963659595.1 Anaeroplasmataceae bacterium
GACCTGCTCCGTTTGCGGCTTTTACGGTGTCTTTCATATCGTCGAGCAAAGTCCAAAGTCTTTCGTCAAACTTGTCCACTTCCCTACATTTTTTCGTCAAAATGGGGTCGGGCACTTTGACAATAAATCTTTTTGCCATACTTTATATCCTTCCGTGTTCAAATCAAACTTTGCGGATTGATTTCGACAAACACGTTGCATTTTTTCGATTTGTTTTGGTCGGCGATTTTGTAGATTTCGCCGATGATATTTTCAAATTGTTGCGGCTCAATCCTCATCATCACCTGATATCGACAAAGACCGTTCATACGCGTGAGGGGCGATTTGCTTGCGCCCAAGTATACGAATTTTCCGCTTTGCGATTGCAGATTCTGTACGGATTTATAAACGTTTCTCGCCGCGTCCACCACGTCTTGCTCGTTCACCGACGACAAAAGCACTCGCACGACTTTCGTAAAAGGCGGAAATTTCGTCACCATTCTCGTGTTGATTTCCTTTTTCCAGAAGCCTATGTAGTCGTACGTTCTGCCGAAGCGGAAAACATAGTGTTTGGGCGCATAGGTTTGAAGAATGACTCTGCCCTCTTTTTCCGCTCTGCCCGCTCTGCCTGCAACTTGCGTTATTAGTTGGAAGGTGCGCTCGCTCGAGCGATAATCGCTGAAATACAGCGCGGCGTCCGCTTCGAGAATACCCACGAGCGTGACGTTGCCGAAGTCGTGACCTTTTGCAATCATTTGCGTGCCGACGAGCACGTCCGCTTCCTTGTTGCCGAATGCGGAAAGAATTTTGAAATAACTGTCTTTTCTCACGGTCGTGTCGTTGTCCATACGCAGAACTCTGACGTCGGGAATGAGATTTTTCAGTTCTTCCACAACCTTTTCCGTGCCGATTCTGCCTTGCTTTATTTCGTGACTGCCGCAGTTGGGACACTTGGTCAAAGCGTGGTATCTGCGACCGCAATAGTGACATTTGAGTTCGTTGTCCTCCTTGTGATAGGTCAACGAAATGTCGCAATCCTCGCACTTTGCGATATATCCGCATTCCTTACAGCGTATGAAGGACGCAAAGCCTCTGCGATTGAGAAAGAGCATAGCCTGCTCGCCCTTCGCGACGGTTTCTTTGAGAGCCTCTTGCAAAGCAAGAGAAAACAGACTTCGATTGCCTTGTCTGAACTCCGCCGTCATATCCACGATTTCCATTTCGGGAAGTTTGTGCTTGGATATTCTTTCGGGCAGGGATATAAGCCCGTACACGCCCTCGCTCGCTTTGAGATAGGTTTCCATATCGGGCGTAGCCGAGCCGAGAATAAGCACGCAATCGTTTGCTTTTGCGCGGTATTCGGCAATAGTTTTCGTGTCGTAGCGCGGATTGGATTCGGACAAATAACTCGTGTCGTGTTCCTCGTCGATAATGATTGCGCCTATGTTTTCGAGGGGTGCGAAAATTGCCGACCTTGCGCCGATTGCGATGTGCGCTTTGCCGGTTTTGAGCCTTTTCCACTCGTCGTAGCGTTCGCTTGCGTTGAGTCCGCTGTGAAGTATGGCAACGTCGTCGCCGAATCTTGCTCTGAACAATCCGAGCATTTGCGGCGTAAGCGAGATTTCGGGAACGAGCATAATCGCCGTTTTGTCCTTTGCGATCATACGCTCTATCACGCACTCGTACACTTCGGTTTTTCCGCTTCCGGTAACGCCGTGTAAAAGATAGGTTCCTTTCGCGCCGCAAAGCGTTTCCACCGCGCTCGCCTGCCTTTCGGTAAGCACGACGTTCTTTTTCTCTCGATTAAGAGTTTTGAGCGGAGTTGAACGCTCGTGTACGTCGCTTTCGGTCACAACGCCTTTTTCACGCAATCCGTTTATTGCGCTCACGCCGAATTTTGCGTTCAAAAAACTCAAAAACTGTCCGCCGTTAGAGGCGATATAGTCGAGAGCCTCTTGTTGCTTTTCCGCCCTCTTTCCGACTGTTTCTTTCAATTCGGAAAGCGTTCTCGAATCGTCGGCGGTGAGAAATTTTCTCGTATATTCCGGGTCCTTTTCCTCGCGGAGTTGCTGAGGAACAAACAAGCGCAAAACGTCGATATAGCGCAGATTGTAAGTCTTGCGCATAAAGTTCATAAGTCCCAACTGTTTGGGGCTTATGGGCGAATCGAGATATTGCGCTTTTTTAAGGTCTTGAAATTCCGACTTATCCTTTTTGCCTATGACAAAGCCTATAAGTCTTTTTTTCCCGAACTCGACAACAACTCTGCTGCCAATCGGCACGTCGTCGCCGATATAATCGAAAGTCCTGTCCACGTCGCTATTTGAGATGTTGACGATGACTTCCAAAATCATAGAGCAATCACCTTGTCGAGAATGATGTCGGCAAGTTCTCTCTTGCTCACTTTTCCGCTTTCAAACTCGTTGCCGTCGTTGTCGATTATGGTTGCGACGTTGGTATCAACGTCAAATCCCGCGCCCTCGACCGTAACGTCGTTTGCGACCACGAGGTCGGCGTGTTTCTTTTTGAGTTTACCTTTGGCGTTTTCAATCAAATTTTCGGTTTCGGCGGAAAATACGACGAGTTTTCTTTCGCCCTTCTTTTCGCCGAGCGTTTTTGCGATGTCGGGATTTTTAACGAGTTCGAGAGTGAGCGCGTCGCTCTTGACCTTTTGGTCAAACGTGTTTTTCACCCTATAATCGGCAGGCGCGGCAGCCATTATGGCAACGTCGCAAGAGCCGAACTCCTCGTTGCAAGCGTCGAGCATTTCTTGCGTCGAGGTGACGCGAATTGCTTTTTCGACGCATTTTGGCACGTCAACCTTGACGTTTCCGTACACGAAAACTACGCTTCCGCCTCTGTCGGCAACCGCTTCGGCAAGCGCTTTGCCCATCTTTCCGCTCGAATGATTTGCGATGACACGCACGCCGTCGATTTTCTCTTCCGTACCGCCCGAGGTGATAAGCACGCGCTTATTTGCAAAATCCTGCACGGGCGTGAGATAATCGACGATTGCCTTAACTATGTCGCAAGGTTCTGCCATACGTCCTTTACCTACGTCGCCGCAAGCCAAAAGTCCGACCGCCGAATCGCAAAAAAGTGCGCCGCGCTCGCGCAAAGTCTGCATATTCTTTTGCGTTGCAACGTCCTCGTACATATTGCAATTCATCGCCGGACAAATGAGTTTTTGAGCGTTAGAAGCAAGATACGTCGTCGTGAGCATATCGTCCGCAATGCCCTCTGCAAACTTTGCGATGACGTTTGCCGTCGCAGGGGCAACCACCAAAATATCCGCTTTTTTTGCAAGGGATATATGGTTGATGTCAAATTCCTTGACAGGCTCGAAAGCGTTTGTGACGACGGCGGATTTTGCAAGCGTTTGAAAGGTCAAAGGCGTGACGAACTCGCGAGCGTTGTCAGTCATGATAACGTCCACGTTTGCGCCTAATTCTTTGAGCCTCGACACGATTTCGCACGCTTTGTAAACGGCGATGCCGCCGCTTACGCCCAAAACCACGTTTTTTCCGTACAGCATAATAAGCCTCGTTTCAATCGAGATTGAAAAAATTCAAAATCCGTTCGATTAGTCGCGAACGATTTTGATTTTGTCTTCGTAAATTTCCTTGCAAGCGAGCGAAATGGGTTTCAAACCGCTCTTTTCAAGGTAACTGCTTTCTGTCGTTGCGAGTTCGCGTGCACGTTTTGCGACGGCGACGGTGAGCGCGTATCTGCACTCTGCGTGTTTGATGAGTTTGTCGATTGGGGGATCGATCATCATAGTTTGTTTCCTCCGATTTGAATATCTGAATTTTATTTTATTTTTATCTTTTCGCTCTTTAAGCGAATTTTTGCGATGTTTGCGATTTATTGCGCTGTTTATTCGAGTTCCGCTCTTCTTTTTTCAAGGTAGTTTACGATTTTGTCGGCGCAAACTTCGGCAACGTCGTTTATCACCACAAAGTCGTAGTACGGTATGCTCTTTCTTTCAAACTCGATTTCGTCAAGGCGTTTTTTGAGAGAATCGGGAGTTTCGCTTCCCCTGCCGATAAGGCGTTTTTTGAGTTCGTCGAGCGACGGCGGATTGATGAATATCGTCACGCAATCGGGATACACCTTTTTGATGTTCATCGCGCCCACGCTGTTGATGTCAAGCAGCACGTCGAAGCCTTGATTACGCTTTGTTTCCACCTCACGTTTGAGAGTGCCGTAACAGTTTGTGAAAGTGCGTGTGTATTCAACAAATTCGTCATTGTCTACGCGCTTTACAAACTCGTCCTCGGTGACGAAATAGTAGTCAACGCCCTCTTTTTCGCCGTTTCTCGGCTTTCGAGAGGTGCAGGACACCGAAAATCTCAGATTCGGCATCTTCTGGAACATTTTTGCTATAACCGTACTTTTGCCAACGCCGCTGAATCCCGACACGACGATGAGCAATCCTTTGTTTTGCATAACTTTTTACCTTCCGAATTGAATATTCGTCGTCATTCGATGTTTGCGGCTTGTTCGCGCATTTTTTCTATCTCGTTCTTGATTGCAAGAACTTCCTTTGTGATTCGCATATCGTTGGCTTTGGAGCCGATTGTGTTGGTTTCTCTGTTGAACTCTTGCACGAGGAAGTCCATTTTACGCCCGACGGGTTCGTTCGCCTCGAGAAGGGAGCGCATATTTGCGATATGCGTTGAAAGCCTTGTGATTTCCTCGTCGATTGCGCAGTGGTCGGCGTAGAGCGCGACTTCGGTTGCGAGGCGTTGCTTGTCGATGAGCGACGGCTCAACGACTTCGGCGATTCGAGCATTGAGATCGGATCTGTAATCCTCGACGACTTTGGGCGCAAACTCTTTGATACGTTCAAGACAATCTTGGATTGCGTCGAGTTTCTTTGCAATGTCAAACTTTTGCGATTGTCCCTCTTTTTCACGCATGGATTTGAGATTGTCAAGAGCGAGATTCACCGCTTCGAGAGTCATTTCGCAAAGCAAATCCTCGTCCTCTACCGCCTCTTGTTTCGTCACAATGTCGCCAACTCGCAAGAGCGTCGAAACCGTCACGTCGTTTTCAAGCCCGGTGCCGTCTGCAAGTTTATTCACCGCAGCGAGATAGTTGTTTGCGAGATCGAGATCCACCGTATACGCACCCTCATCCGTCGACGACTGCTCATAGGTGAGATAAAGATCGACGTGACCTCTCGATATTGCCGTGGAAACGGCTTTTTTCACCTTGTCTTCGACAAACAAGAAGTTGCGAGGAAGTTTGAAATTGCAATCCAAAAACCTGTGATTTACGGTTTTAATTTCGATGGTTATGGTCTTTCCGTCGCGCTTTGAAACGCCTTTGCCATATCCTGTCATACTGTGCATATGCGCGCACCCGCCTGATAATTTTTTGTAATTATATCACAAAGTTTATTCAAATACAACAACTTGCGCCAACAATGTGACAAAAATAAAAAGGCGCAGTTACCTTTTTAATGGGTAAAAACAATATTATTCAAGTTTCAAGCAAGTTTAGGTCAAATCACAAACCGAGCATTTGCTTGAATCGTTTCTCGTCGATTATCTCGATTCCGAGTTTCTGCGCCTTTTCGAGTTTCGAGCCTGCGTCCTCGCCGGCAAGCACGAGGTTTACGGTTTTCGACACGGAAGATGCGACCTCGCCGCCGTTGTCCTCGATAAGTTTGGTCGCCTCGCCTCTCTTGTATGTGGGAAGCGAACCCGTAAGCACGACTTTCATTCCGCTGAACACGCCCTGTTTTTCTTCTGATTCTTCAAAAACAATGCCGCTTTCAAGCAAACGTTTTATATAATCCGTATTGTTAGAATCACGGAAAAACTCAAAAACGTTGTTTGCAAGCACTTCGCCTATTCCGTCAACCTCACCAAGGTCGGCAAGCGTGGCGTTTTGCAAGTTTTCAAGTGTTCTAAACCGCTTAACCAAGTCTTTTGCGGTCTTTTTGCCAATACCTTCGATTCCGAGTGCAAACAGGAATCTGTCGAGCGTCGTATGTTTCGATTTTCCAATCGCGCCGAGCAAATTGTCAATCTTTTTATCCCCGAATCCTTCGAGTCCGAAAAGGTCTGTCGCCGTGATATTCATCAAATCCACTGCATCAACGACATGCGTTTCGTTGTACAAAAGTTCGGCGGTTTTCTCGCTGAATCCGTCGATGTCCATTGCGTCTTTCGAGGCAAAATGATCGAGTTTGGATATGATTTGCGGCGCGCAGTTGTCGCCGGTGCAGTACAAGAATGCGCCGACTTCCTTTACAGGCGCATGACAGACAGGACATTCTGTGGGTTTTTCAATGGATTTTGCGTTCGGATTTTCGATTGCAACGCCCATAATCTCGGGAATAACGTCGTTTGAGCGTCTCACAAACACTTTATCCCCTATTTTGACCTTCTTTTTGAGGATGTCTCCGTAATTGTTGAGGGTTGCTCTCGACACGGTTACGCCGCCAATATCGACGGGTTCGAGGATTGCGATGGGATTGAGTTTCGCGCTTCTCGACACTTGCCACTCAACGTCTTGCAATGTCGTGGTCATTTCGTCCGCCTTAAACTTGTATGCGACCGCCCATTTCGGGAATTTTTCGGTAAATCCTATTTCTTCTCTCAACCTCACGTCGTCCACTTTGAACACTACGCCGTCGATGAGATAGTCGAGATTTTCACGCTTTTCGCCAGTTTTATCGGCGTATTTCATAGCCTCTTTCGCATCGTCGACAAGTTCGAAATCCCCTTCGGTTTCAAACCCTTCTTTCTTCAAAAACTCTCGCATTTGGGTTTGAGTTTCAAAGGATTTGTCGCTGTAACCTATGTTGTACGCAAAAAATGACAACCCCCTCTTTGCCGTGACTTCGGGATTGAGATTGCGGATTGCGCCGGCGGCTCCGTTTCTTGCGTTTTTGAGCGGCTCGCTTGCGGTCAAATTGTATTCGTTGAGCCTTGAAAGGCGCAAAATTCCCTCGCCCTGAATCTCGATTCTGCCTTTATAATCGATGGTTTTGGGCAGTTTTTCGATAGTATTCACCTGCGCCGTAACCACTTCGCCGACAACGCCGTTGCCTCTTGTGGACGCCTTGACGATTTTGCCGTTTTCGTACAGAATATTGAGCGTAAGACCGTCGAATTTATATTCGCAAGTTAGTTTGGGCAAATATCCGACCGCTTTCACGATACGGTTGCACCACTCGTAAAATTCCTCTTTGGACTGGCACTTGTCGAGGCTGTAAAGGCGCAAAAGGTGCTTGGATTGCTCGAACTTGCCTTTTGGCGCGCCGCCCACTCTGTGCGTCGGGCTCGTAGGCAAAGAATACCCCTCTTCACGTTCCAGGGTTCTCAACTCGTCGTAGAGGCGGTCGTACTCGGCATCCGAAACAACGGGCGCGTCCTCTTCGTAATACAATCTCGCCCACTCGTTGAGAGTTGCGATAAGTTCTTTCATTCTTGCAAGTTTGTCCATATTGTCCTATTTGCCCCCTAATTTTGAAAGGCATACCCATTCAAACTTAACTTATAATACGCATCTTGTCAATATCGCATTTATGTGTAAGCGGATTTTCGAGCATCTAACCGCAGTGATTTGCGATTTGCGATTTTAAGATTTGTGTTCGGTCGATATCAAAATGTTTCTGTTTTGCGTTTAGATTCAATCAATCGTTGTCGTTTTTGCCTATGATTTTGAGGTTTGCCGCCGCGATTGCGAGCGAGAATCTTTTTACGCCGAGCCCTTTGAATGCGATTGCCGCAATCTTGTCTTCGCCGTCGCCGCTCGTTTGAATTATTATACCGCGCCCGAACTTGTTGTGTTCGACAATGGTGTCCTTTTTGAATTGCGAATAATCGACTTTCGAGGATTTTTTAGATGTTTCGAGAGTGGATTTTGAAAATCCGTTCGACAAATTCTTTTTGAACGACGATGTTTGAGGATTGTTTGCGCCGAGTTTTATGCGGTCAGTTGCGTCGAACGTTGGCGAGGTATAATTTGAATTTGCATAGCGCATAGATGATTTGAATCCGCTCATTTCGCCCACAAAACGGCTCTTCGGCAGATATTCCGTGCGTCCGAAACGATAACGTTGTCGAGCGTTTAGCACAAACAACTTCTTCTTTGCGCGAGTGATTGCGACATACATAAGCCGTCTTTCTTCCTCGACGTCCCCTGCGGTAATCGCTCTTTGCGTGGGAAAAATCCCGTCCTCGAGCGCAACGAGAAATACGTCGTCGAATTCGAGACCTTTCACGGCGTGTATGGTTGCAATCGTGACATAATCGTCGCCGTTCATCTCATCGGTGTCCGAAACGAGGGAAACCGATTGCATAAAATCGGATATGCTTGCACCACTGTTGTCCTGCTCGAATTGCTGAACAGCCGACACGAGTTCTTCGATGTTTTCAAGACGGTTTGCGTCGTCGGGGTCCTGACTTTGAGAAAGCGCGGCTTCGAGTCCGCTTCGACGAATGACGTACTGCACAAACTCAACCGCCTGCATTTGCTTTGAAAACTGCACCAAATCCGTTGCGATTTGCGTAAAAGGCGCAAGTTTTTTTGCGGTTGTAGGCGTGAGCCATTCGGGATTCAAAAGCACGGAAAACATAGTTGTCGACTTTGCTTTTGCAACGTCTTGCAACTCCCCGACTGCCGTGTTGCCGATGCCGCGCTTGGGATAGTTCACCACGCGCAAAATGCTGTCGTTGTCGCTCGGGTTTATGGCAAGTCTGACATACGCCAACGCGTCTTTAATTTCCTTGCGTTCGTAGAATCTGAAACCGCCGAAGACCTTGTACGGAATGCCGTGCAGATTGAACTCTTCTTCAAACTGACGCGTCACCGAGTTTGCGCGCACCAAAACCGCCATGTCCTTGTAATTTTCGCCGTTTCTATGCAAGGTGTTTATCGTTCGAGCGACGTTTGTCGCCTCTTCACGGTCGTTGAAAACCTCGCAATACTCAATCGAATCTTCGTCTTTTATCTCACTCCAAAGAGTCTTTTCGTTGCGGTTTGAGTTGTTTTTTATGACGTTGTTAGCCGCTTTCAAAATGGACGTCGTGCTGCGGTAGTTTTGTTCGAGTTTATAGACCTTTGCGTTTGGAAAATCCTTTGAAAAGTCGAGAATATTCTTGATTTCCGCGCCGCGCCAACTGTAAATCGACTGGTCTTCGTCGCCCACTACAAAGAGATTTCCGTAGAGTTTGGAGAGCATTTTCACGATGTCGTACTGCAATTTGTTGGTGTCCTGAAACTCGTCCACGCAGATATATTTGAATCGTCTTTGATATTTTTCAAGTACGTCGGGACACTCGCGGAACAGTTGCACGGTTTTGAGAAGCAAATCGTCAAAATCCATACAGTTGCACCTTTTGAGTTCCTGCTCGTATCTCGAATAAATTTGGAAGATATTGTATGCGTCGCTATCGTCGTTTTTTATTGCGTCATAATAAACTTCGGGCGACATATCGAGGGTTTTTGCGCGCGAGATATGCCAAAGATAATCCCCCTTGTTTTTCGGATCCGCTTGCGGATAATCCTGCAAAATGCGCTTCACGACCCTCTCGCTTTCAAGGTCGGTGTAAATGGTAAAATCTTTGGAATACCCTATTCTATCCGCGTCGAATCGCAAAATCCGCGCGCACATCGAGTGGAAAGTGCTTGTCCACACGCTCTGCGAGCCGAGGTATTTTTCGATACGTTCTTTCATTTCGTTTGCGGCTTTGTTGGTAAAAGTGATTGCCAAAATATTGTACGGGTCCACGCCGTTTTCGATGAGATGGCAAACTCTTGCCGTAAGCACGCGAGTTTTTCCGCTTCCCGCGCCTGCGATAACCAAAACCGCGCCTTCGGTGTCGTTGACTGCGGCTTGTTGCTGGGGATTGAGGTTGAAGTTGTTCATAACAAGCGCCTTTTTGCGACTTTTTGTCGCATTCTATCTGCAAACACTATACCACATATTGTGCCGTTTATCAATTTTTTCAAGCAAATAGCACAAAAATCGTTCAAAAAATTGCGTTTGTATTATTGATTTAATAAATCAAATATGATATTCTATTCATATCATGGATTATAGAGGAGTTTTTTATACAAAAATTCTTCTGTTTTCCGCGCGGAGGAATTTATTTTTATGGTAAATTTTGATGAAATCGAGTTTCTTGAAAGCGAAATCGTGGACGATGACCCCACCGCCCCCGTTGGCACTTTGGTGCATATCACCGAGGACGGCAAAACTCTTGTCGAGCAAAAACAATAC